>DAIDAH010000162.1 GCA_027310735.1 Methylotenera sp.
GTATCAGGCCAAAGAAGCTGGGCGTAATCAAATTAAATTTTATGATACGAATGATGCGTAAATGAATCTGGTTACTGTGTTGAGTTTTTTACGATTATTTACTTTTTAGTCTGTATTGTAGTGGACTATCAATCAAGAGTGAGCGCTTAAAAGTCCAGTCTGTAGGTTAGATTGTTAGAGTGCCGAGGATGCATTGCTATAGCTTTCCAGATTCGATTCTGTTCCTGCCTTTTTGTTTTGCAGCATAAAGTAGTTTGTCTACGGCTTGGATAAAGTTCTCGGCCGCCATCTCTGTAGAGGGGGTGATGGTTCCAACACCTATGCTAACAGTTAAGAGTGGACTGATCTCTGATTTTTCATGAGGGATTTTTAGCTTTCTGATGAGGTTGTCACAACGTTCGGCAACCTTCAGTGCGGCACTTTGATCTGTTTCAGGGAGTAATATTACAAACTCCTCACCGCCATAACGTGCAACGATATCTTTTGGACGAGCCGCTGCAAGATTCAGTGTCTGCGCGACGCTCGTCAAGCACTTATCACCCTGAACATGGCCATAGTGATCGTTGTATTGTTTAAAAAAATCTATATCCAGCACAATTAATGAGAGTGGCTGATTGCTACGACGTGCACTTGCCCACTCGTTATTTAGCCTTAAATCGAACATGCGCCGATTGGCAATGCCTGTCAGCCCATCTTTAAATGAGAGTGCTTCCAATTCTTTTTGCAGGTTGATTAACTTCTCTTCGGTAATTTTTCGTTCGCTAATGTCGAACATGAAGCCAATTAAAGAGTCGACTTCACCTTCCTCGTTACGTACCACATGCACGACATCGCGAATCCAGACATAACCGTTGTCTTTAGTTAGTGCGCGGTAATCGGCCTCGTGATCCACGCCAGCCTTCGATTGCGAAATACAGAAATTCACTACGTATTCTCGGTCTTCTGGATGCATGCGCATCGCCCAGTCCTCCGCGGAAACCCAGCTATCCTGACTCCAGCCAAGTAAAGAGGCTATCTGTGGGCCAATGTAGGTAAACTTCATGCTGACCCAGTCTATTTTCCAGGGAATAGCTTTGGTCGACTCTAGTAAGGTTTTGTAAACCGCATTGTCGTTATTGAGTTCGTCTCGTAGTTCAGACATGTGATGTTCCTATTTGTATGTTATGTACTTTCTTTCAAGTTATTAGTCGCCCAATGTGATGAAGTCTTGGTGCGGGATTTAGCTTGTTGTAATAACTTAAATGATTGCATAGGATTATCATATAACAAAGGCGCATTCGCGCCTTTGTTATTCTGAATAGTTCCAGAGTATTACTCTGAAATTTTCTTCAAGTTATCTAACCCACCGCGGTAAACACTAGAGATAACTTTCACTGCTGTTGCATCATCCTGACCTTCGGCTGGAGTGGCAGATGTATCCTTGCGTTTGAATGTACCTTTCCAAACTACTAATGATTTACCTTTACCCGCTGGTTTGACTGTTACTGTTGAAACGTAGCTGGTTACAGGAAGAACGCCTTCAACTATTGCGTATTTGAAAGTCTTAGCTTTAGCATTATAGGCCAGCAATTTTTCTTTAATGGTTCCACCATCCTGAAGTGTTAATAGTCGTTCTGTACCAACTTTATTATTTTTTCCTGTAATAATTTCAGTGCTTTTAACTGCAGGATGCCAAGCACCTAAATCATTAAAGTTACTGATTTTTGCCCAAACTTTTGCAGAAGGTGCATCAATGGTAACCTCCTCATGAGCCGAAAGATTTTTTGCTTCATCAGCAAACGTATTGAATGTTGTGCTAATGAGTATTGAAGCAAGCAATAAACTGTATTTCATTTGATATCTCCTAAAGTAGTATAAATATACACCTGCATGTATACAGGTTAGTATATCAACTTATATACTAACCTGTATACAAATCTCTTCGATATTTAAAGTGTTGTAGGTTGATTCAAACAGCGGTTGCAACTTTGTTGCATATGCTAAAAAAACTTAAGAAGAATATTCGGCCAGTTAGCGCCAAAGGCCGTGGAAGATGTAATGCTCGTATGATATGAAGGGGCTGAAAGTAATTTTATTTATAAAGATGTTTTTCTAATTCCCAACTTTATAGCTTTCTTAAAAGGCAATATTCATCTGCCTAGCGAACATTTAACTGCGTATGTGGATGGATTTTCTTCAATACATTTGGGCAGGATTATGCGTTAGTTGTGATTGGACTATGTTTAGTACATAAAAAAGGCTAACAGAAGTTAACCCTTTGATATTTATTCTAAATATGGTGCGCCCGCCGCGATTCGAACGCGGGACCTTCGGCTTCGGAAACCGACACTCTATCCAGCTGAGCTACGGGCGCATGTGTTATGCGGCATTATAGCAAAGCTCGACATTTCATGTGCTTTTACCTTGACGTTAGTGCAGGTATAATGCTGTTTTATTCATATAATTCTGGGAACTCGCTGCAATGAGCAATAAAGATAATGGCTATAAAAGCTCTACATTTTGGCAATTGATTATTGTTATTCCTGGCGCTATTTTAGCGATTACCTTGATTATTGCGTTGATCGCTAAATCATCTAGTGGTACAGCTGCGCCAAAAGAAGGGAAGCCTGAAGCTGCCAAGGTTGTTGTTAACGAAAATATTAAGCCTGTTGCAGCGGTTGAAGTTGCTGCAGCAGAAACAGGGCCTCACGTAGATAAAAGTGGTGAAGAAGTTTATAAGGCCGTCTGTACAATGTGTCATTCTGCTGGCTTGATGAATGCGCCTAAGTTTGGTGATAAGGGTCTTTGGGGACCGCGCATTGCGCAAGGTTATGATACATTGGTAAGCCATGCGCTTAAGGGTATTCGTGCAATGCCGGCTAGAGGCGGTAATGCGGCTTTAACTGATGTTGAAGTGGCTGGTGCGGTTAAATACATGGCGAATTCATCAGGCGCTACATTTAAATAGTTTTCAATTTGCAGTAAACACTAAAAAGCCACTTAAAACTTAAGTGGCTTTTTTTATTTTGGAGTAGGTGATGGCAACGTACGCGATTGGTGATATTCAGGGTTGTTATCATGCCTTTCAAGCTTTACTGGCGCGCATTGAGTTTGATCCCAAGGTTGATAGGCTCTGGCTGGTAGGTGATTTAATTAATCGTGGTAGCGGCTCACTTGAGGTATTGCGCTGGTGCTATGCACATCAGGCAAGTTTGGATGTTGTATTGGGTAACCATGATTTACATGCGCTAGTGGTGGCAAATGGCATTACTCAAGCGCATAAAAGCGATACTTTGGATGCGCTCTTTGCTGCGAAAGATTGCGAAGTTTTACTGGGTTGGTTACGTCATCAGCGACTGATCTATCAAGAGGGTAGTTACCTAGTAGTGCATGCTGGGTTGTTGCCGCAATGGACTGCAGAGCAAGCGCTAGCCTATGCGGCAGAGGTTGAGGCTGCCTTGCAAGGTGAAGGTTATTTGGATTTTTTGAAACATATGTATGGCAATCTACCTAATTATTGGAGTGATACCTTAACAGGAGCAGATCGTTTGCGCGTCATTACCAATGCCATGACGCGATTAAGAGTATGTACTGAGCAAGGTGAAATGGAGTTCAAATTCAAGGGGGAGCTGAACGACGTACCTGCAGGATACGTGCCTTGGTTCGATGTGCCTGCTCGGGCGACACAAGATGTGCAGATAATCTTTGGGCATTGGTCTGCATTGGGTCTGCAGCAAAGAAATAATGTTTATGCTTTAGATACAGGATGTTTGTGGGGTGGGCAGCTTACAGCCATGAATGTGCATACAAAGGCTGTAATGCAGGTCGAGTCGCATCCTTTAGATAAACCCATAAAGCTTAAGTATTAAGCAAGCAAATTAGGATAGATTTAATTTCAGTTTTTGCTGGATTAATTGTTGGATATTCAGCGTCAATGCACGTCGATCCTGATTGTCATCGGCGAGTTCTGTAATTGTGATGGGTGCAAAAAAATGTAGCTCAACCACTGGATTTTTCTGGCGGAGTATTTGCTGTATGGAAACCAACATGGTTGTTTCGCCAGCGTAGGCGACATCTGTATTGATGCTGCCATCAGGTCTTGGGTAGCGAATGGCAATGGGCCATATCTTGGCATTGGCTTGGATGGCGGCTTCAATCAGGCTGCTCTTGAATGGTTTTAGCACAGTACCGTCTGTTGTCGTGCCTTCAGGGAAAAAGCATAAATTGTCCCCAGCTTTTAGCCCCAACGTTGCAGTGTAAACGATGCGTGCGGCATCATGTCGTTTGCTACGGTCTATAAATAATACATTGGCTTTGCTTGCTAAATAGCCAACCACAGGCCAATTTTTAACCTCTGATTTCGAAATGAATCGTAATGGAACGATACTGTTGAGCGCATAAATATCTGTCCATGAAATATGATTGGCCACGAACATGGTGCTACTCAATGTTTCATTTTTTGTGGGTATATTGCCTAGGCTGATGACGCGCAGGTTAAGCGCGGCAACCAATTGCCCAGACCACCACTGTATTAATTTGAGTTTGACAGGTTTGCTCGCTACAGGGAAAACGATGGCTGCAATCATCGTTCCTATTAGCGTATGCGTCATCACACGGCTGATTCTAAATAGCCGTGTGATGCTGTTAGTGGTTCTTGTGCTGGTGTCAGGTAATTGACTGATTGGTGGTTGCAAGATGATTGATTGATGCCTATTTCAGAAAGTGTGCGGCATATCTTGGGTTGATTTTAGATAAAGGTAACATTACCAGCATATCCGCTGTGTTGAAATAGGGATCCCAAGCTGGTTCACCACAAATATAGGCACCTAAACGCAAGTAGCCTTTAATTAAGGGTGGACAAGCTACCTGCATATCGGTGCGTAGTGACTGAATTGGCAATGGATTCCTAGCAAATACGCGATACTCTAGCGGTGATAAGTACTCATCTTGCAGCATTTGATACAGACTTGCAGCAGAGTGGCCGCCATCAGACATACTTACGCTACCGCAACCTATCATGTATTCATAATTATGAATCTGCATGTATTTAGCAAGGCCAGCCCAAAGCATAGTTATTGTGCCTCCGTTGCGATAGTTTTGATGCACACAGGCGCGACCAACTTCTACGGTACGATCAAACAAGTGTGCGAGTCGACTCAAATCAAACTCGCCTGCTGAGTAGTAACCCCCAGCTTCATTAGCCTTTGAAGGGCTTAAAATACGATAAGTGCCTATGACTTGGTGTGTGCCGCTGTCACGTACTATCAAGTGGTCACAAAACTGATCAAAGCCGTCAATATCCAAGCCGCCAGTGCCAGAAAGCTGAGCGCCCATTTCTTCGGCAAACACTTTGTAGCGCAAGCGTTGCGCTTCTTCGATTTCTGCCTGCGTGCGCGCAAGGCTGATGTATAACTTTCTTTGTGTTGTGATTTGTAGGTCAGCTTGCTGAACGCTGCGTTCATTTGTATTTTCAAGCCAAGTAAAATCTTTGCGAACCATGAGTCTCTCCTTGTCGATTGGGAGAGACTATAGAGAGTCAAGGTTAAAAAATAATGACGGAAAAATGACTGTTTATTGACAAGGTGATTTTTGAAGGCAAGTTTCAATGATGATAATTTATCATCATTGAAACTTGCAGTGGTGCGGATTACGTTGAGTCAATTTAACGAAGGCGTTAATGTGAAACTCGGGTTGTACCACCACTTTCAATTAAACGTACTTTTTCGCCAGCTTTGAATGGGTCATCAGCTTCCTGAACGATAGCGACCAAACCGCCGCCATCAAGTTTAACTGTGATTTCCAATGCATCTTTACGTGTGATGCCTTCTTCGGCTGCAGAACCCGCAAGCCCGCCAACTACGGCGCCAATAACAGCCCCAAGCGTGCTGCCATTGCCATTACCGATGGAACTGCCAGCAATGCCACCAATTGCACCACCTGCGATGGTGCCGACCGGTGATTTGGTACCTTCAAGTTTTACTTGGCGCACACTTTCTACTACGCCTGTTTTAACCGTTTGCACTCTACGTGCTTCGTCACGGCTATATACGCTGCCAGAGTTAGAGCTGGCACAGGCCGCCAATAATGACACTAACAAAGCGGCTAAAACTAATCGAGTTGTTCGCATTTATAATCCTTAATGTTGTGATGATGTCTAAAGCATCTTGGTGGTATTTATGCCGTTAAAGTTCCAGTAAGGCTGGCTTCTTCTAATCGGGTTTCATTTACCAGTGCTTGTGTGTAAAT
>DAIDAH010000163.1 GCA_027310735.1 Methylotenera sp.
AGATAGAACTACAGGTCGCGTGGTCTGGAACCGTGATATTTCGAGTTTAACCGGCTTAAGTACAGAAGACGCACGTATATTTGTGTCGCATGCTACAGGTTCTGTATATGCGCTTGATTACGCCACAGGAAAAACCTATTGGCGACAAGCTGCACTTAAAAATCGTCAGCTCAGTACGCCTATGCCAATGGGTAGCTTGATTGCTATTGGTGGCGTTGAAGGATATGTGCACTTTTTAAGTAGAGAAGATGGTGCGTTAGCCTCCAGAGTTCAAACAGATAAAAGTGCAGTAATGCCACAAATGGCATTGGTCAATAGTAATACCGTATTGGCACAAACACGTGATGGCGGTCTTTATGCCATTCAAGTCAAACAATAAGTAAAATAAGTAACTGCCGCATTTGTTGCGTGCAGTTACCGCACGAAAAGAATTACCAGATTTAAGAATCGCTTAGCTTTAACCGCTTGGCATTAGAGCCATTAGGTTCAAGAACTATTTAGAAGGCTTGCATGTTACCTACCATTGTTTTGGTTGGCCGACCAAACGTCGGCAAATCCACCTTATTTAATCGATTAACCAAAAGCCGTGATGCCCTCGTCGCGGACTTGCCCGGTTTAACGCGTGATCGTCACTATGGTCGAGGCACTGGCGCTAGCCAACCTTTCCTTGTGGTCGATACCGGCGGATTCGAGCCTAATACCGACAGTGGCATTCTGAAAGCCATGGCAGTGCAAACATTATTGGCTATCGATGAAGCTGATGTCATTATCTTTTTGGTAGATGGCCGCCAAGGCGCTACACCACAAGATATGGAAATTGCCAATCGTTTGCGTCGGAGCAAATGTCCTGTATTGCTTGCTGTGAATAAAACAGAAGGCATGAATAAAGCCGTTGTCAGTGCAGACTTCCACGAATTAGGTTTGGGTGATCCATTATCTATATCGTCAGCTCACGGAGAAGGTGTCCGGGATATTGTTGAATTGGCATTGGAAAGTTTTAAGGTTGTTGAAGAAGAGCCACCAACTGATTATTCTGGTGATAGAGTTCCCAAAGTCGCGATTGTTGGTCGTCCAAACGTAGGTAAATCTACTCTGGTCAATGCATTGTTAGGCGAAGAACGTGTAATTGCATTTGATGAGCCAGGCACGACGCGTGATTCTATTTCAATTGATTTAGAGAAAAATGGCAAACACTACACACTGATAGATACCGCTGGTGTACGCAAACGTGGCCGTGTATTAGAGGCGATTGAGAAATTCTCCGTCATTAAAACCATACAGTCTATTGAAGAAGCCAATGTGGTAATTTTGGTCGTTGATGCGCAAGAGGGCATTACCGAGCAAGATGCCCATGTAGCCGCTTATATCTTAGAGGCTGGACGTGCATTGGTCGTGGCAATCAATAAGTGGGATGGGTTGAAAGAAGAAGAGCGCGATTGGGTAAAACGTGAGATTGACCGCAAGCTCATGTTTTTAGATTTTGCTGAATTTCACTATATTTCTGCGCTGCGTAAAAAAGGTCTGCCAGAGTTATTTGCCTCGGTTGATATCGCGTTTAAAGCAGCATTTGCCAAGCTCTCAACACCACAACTTACACGTGTGTTGATTGATGCGCTGCAACAGCATCAACCACCTATCAGTAAAGGTATCCGACCTAAACTGCGTTATGCGCATCAGGGCGGTAGCAATCCACCGATTGTAGTCATTCATGGTAATCATGTGGATGGTGTGAAAGATGCCTATACCCGCTTTTTAGAAAAAACGTTTCGCAAGACTTTTCAGCTTTCTGGTACGCCATTGCGTGTGCAATACAAACAAGGTAGTAACCCATTTGCTGAAGATGAAGATAAGCGTAAGCCGGGTGAAGGTATCGTCAGCATGCGCCGCCGTAAAACTGCACATCGCGCTGAATTAAAAGCCAAAAAAGAAGTTGAAGATAAAGATCGTAGCGCTAAAAAGCGTTAGTCTTTTAGTTTACATTTTCGGTAAGTAGAGTGTTGGTCATTGATGGCAGTCAGATCATTACCTTTTGGTATATGATCTGACTGACCGTCAATAGCCCTTTACAATCTATGATTCATGCCACTCGTCTACAATATGATGCTCATCGTGTGGATATCTAAATATAACGCTAACTTGCGTTAAGCTCAGTTCACTCAAATGTACTTGCGTGTAATTCCGCTTTAATCAACTCAGTATTTTCCGTTATTTAGCTCAACTAATGCTTGATAAGCATGGTGCAATTTATTTGTTTGAGCACTTACTTGGTGCGCAAGTAAAAATGTATATTTCGATGTGATATTTTTAACAACATGATCTATAAAGGATTTTTTAGCCTTTAAAAGTTGGCATTCTTGTTGCTTGTATAATATTAGCGAGAAAGCGGTGCGTTTAAATAGCAAGCCGCTATAAGTTTCAAAAAAGATGGCTAGGGTTCCGGCTTTTATTAACTTAAAAGTGTCTGGTCCGAGAGTTGTCGGCCAATAGTGATATGGCTACACGGAGGGATAAAAGCCCGGGAGGAAGCGTTTTTTTAAATGCCGCCTTCTCGACTTTTTACCAACCTAGGAGCCTATCATGCATCGTTCAAGTTTTTTTACACGCTTTTCAGCACGTACCGTATTAACTGCTACTGCATTCACCGCATCTTTATTATTCACAGGATTATCTAATGCCGCCGAACCACTTAAAGTCGGCTATAGCGATTGGCCGGGCTGGGTTGCATGGCAAGTGGCCATCGAAAAAGGCTGGTTTAAAGAAGCCGGCGTAGATGTTAAATTTGAGTGGTTTGATTACGTTGCTTCCATGGATGCTTTCACCGCAGGTAAGATTGATGGCGTAACAGTTACTAATGGTGACGCTCTTGTAACAGGGTCTGGCGGCGCGAAGAATGTGATGATTCTTTTGACTGATTACTCTAACGGTAATGACATGATTGTCGGCAAGCCGGGTATTAAAAGTCTAAAAGATTTAAAAGGTAAAAAAATCGGTCTTGAAACTGGTTTTGTAGAACACCTTTTACTGCTCAATGGTTTAGAAAAAGCAGGCATGAAAGAATCTGATGTCACTATCGTCAATACCAAAACCAATGAAACTCCACAGGCTTTAGCATCTGGCGATTTAGCTGCAATTGGTGCTTGGCAGCCAAACTCTGGTGAGGCCATGAACTTGGTACCTGGCGCAAAACCTATTTATACCTCTGCTGATGAACCAGGCTTAATCTACGACGTACTTACAGTAAGCCCAACAAGCTTGTCTAGCCGTAAAGCTGATTGGCAGAAAGTAGTTAAAGTCTGGGATAAAGTCGTTACTTATATCAATGATCCTAAAACTCAACCAGATGCTGTGAAAATTATGGCAGCGCGTGTTGGTATTAAGCCTGAAGCTTATTTGCCTTTACTTAAGGGCACTAAGTTGCTGAGTCTTGAAGATGGCAAAAAGATATTTGTCAAAGCTAATGGTTTTAAATCACTGTATGGCTCAACAAAAATTGCGGATGATTTCAATGTGAAATATGGTGTTTACAAAAAGCCTATGGATTTGAGTCGAGCTATTAATCCATCTTTAGCTACTGCTAAGTAATAGCGTTTAATTACTACATTAATTAATCTTGAAAAGAGTACAGAATGAGTCTTGAGTCTTGGTTTGTTGTGCGAAGGGAATTGTCTCCACGCAGGCAGAAATTTTTAGGGATAGGCTCATTTCTGTTACCGCTTCTGATTTGGTGTGCAGTGAGTTATGTGCCGTTCATATGGCATCCAATGGTCAAGGTGAGTAATCCCGGAAGTGTGGATTACTTTCAAGTAGGCATGCTGGTTGAAAAGTCTGTTTACAAAGATGAACTAGCCAATATGCAGGCTGCGGGTAAAACGCTACCTGAAGGCTCACCAGCCAACCCAATTTATTTACCCGCCCCACATGCCGTAGCCAAAGCTTTATACACGGGCTTTACTACCGCGCCTCAACAGCGTGATGGCAAATGGTTACATGAGAGCTTGTGGCATAGTATTCAGATTATTTTCTGGGGCTTCTTTATTTCATCATTGATCGGAGTGCCATTGGGAATTTTGTGCGGCACGTTCAGTGCGGTTTCTCGTATCAATGAACCTTTTGTTGAGTTTTTTCGGTATCTGCCTGCACCTGCATTTGGCGCGCTGGCTGTTGCTATTTTAGGGATTTATGACGGACCAAAAATTGCCATTATCGTGATTGGTACTTTGTTTCAACAAATACTCATTATTGCCAATACGACACGAAAACTAGATTACTCCTTGATTGAAGCTGCGCTTACCTTGGGGACTAATAAATTCAAACTTCTCTTGCACGTCATTATTCCTGGCATTTTGCCTGAGTTGTATCGAGATCAACGCATTTTATTGGGTTGGGCTTGGACTTATCTGATAGTGGCGGAGTTAATCGGTACATCGTCTGGAATCACATGGTTCATTACGCAGCAAGCGCGGTATCAACATTTTGAGAATGTGTATGCCGCAATCATCATTATTGGGGTGCTTGGCTTAGGTGGAGATTTAATTCTGGCTTGGTTAAGCAAGCGCCTATTCCCTTGGGATCGCTCGGCGAATAAAGAGTAAAGGATTTATTGTGAGCTCAAATAACAACCGCCCTAATCATCTAGAGACCAGCCAACTGGAAACCAGTCAAATGAATTATTTAGAGCAATCTGAAGCCGTTAAAGAACGTTTTGAGCGCATTAAACAGCGCGAAGTTATTTTAGAAGTGAAACAGCTTGGTAAGATTTACAAGACTGCGAAAGGTGAAGTCACCGCACTTAAAAATATCAACTTTAAAACGCATAGACGAGAATTTGTATGTGTGATTGGCCCATCAGGTTGCGGAAAATCAACACTGATACGAATTCTGGCTGGGCTAGAGTCTCATACTTCCGGTGATGTTCTGCTGGATGGTAAACCAGTCAGTGGCCCGGGGCGTGATCGTGGCATGGTGTTTCAGGGCTATACGCTGTTTCCTTGGTTAAGTGTTAAAAAGAATGTGATGTTTGGTCTGGAAATGAACAATACATCTGGTGATGAAGCTGCGCGCGAAGCTGATTTGTGGCTTGAGTTAGTGGGGCTGGAGAAATTTGCAGGCGCTTATCCTCACGAGCTTTCTGGAGGCATGAAGCAGCGTGTAGCAATCGCACGTGCATTGGCGAATCAGCCGAGAATTCTGTTGATGGATGAGCCGTTCGGCGCACTGGATGCGCAGTCTCGCATCAAGATGCAGGCGCATCTGCTGGAAATCTGGCGCAATATTGATATCACTATTGTGTTCATTACCCATGATCTGGATGAAGCTATTTTTCTGGCGGATCGCATTCTGGTATTAAAAGCCCACCCTGGTGAAGTGCAGGAATTGATTGAGGTGCCAGTGCCTCGTCCGCGTAGTGCTGGTCAATTTACCAGCCCGGAATTTTTAGCAACTAAAGCGAGGCTAGAGGCATTGATTCATCCGCCTAAAGTTGAAGAAGAAAACGAAGATGAAGTGATTACACCGAAAATGATTCGTTTTGTGAATGTTGCAGATAATGTGGAGTAACTAATGAGACCTTTCCAAAAATACTTCTTGTGGCGAATTACTGCGTTGCGCGGTACTCGCAGCCTCGCTGTATACCACATACTATCTCGGCTTCTGCGTTCCGTGCGCCTTTGGCGTATGAATAATGTGCTTCAGCACATATATTCTACGGACACGCCCTTTACGGGTGTACTTCATCCCCAATAAGCACTTTTGCAAAGGTCTCAGATATGTTTTGGTCACAACTTACATGGGCAGAGTTGCCAGATAAAATTTCCGCCTCAAATCAGGCTGCTATCTTACCGATAGGCGCTACCGAACAGCATGGTCCGCACATGGGCTGTGGCATGGATTATGTACTGGCTGATATTTTGTGTAGTGCGGTTTCAAAGCAGACTAATGTGCCGATGCTGCCAACAATGCCTTATGGCTGCTCTATTGGCCATAGTCAACGCTGGCCTGGCACATTGGCAGTGCAGCCGATTACGCTGATTAACCTGATTAAAGACATTGGTGACTGGGCGTATCACAGTGGAATTCGTCGCCTGTTTATTGTGAATACGCATGTCACCAATGC
>DAIDAH010000164.1 GCA_027310735.1 Methylotenera sp.
CCATTAAGCTATTAAATTGCTGGGTATTATTCAGTCGAACTTCATGGCGCTTTGCTTCAAATTGCATTTGTAATTCATATTGAAAATAATAAGCGCTTATAGCGCCAAATAACATAGAAACACTGGCTAGAATAAGTAGCAGTTTCCAACGCATGCTGAGTAAATATGAATTACTTTGTAAGCTCTGAACGGTCATAACCAATTATGAAATGCCAAACATCCATCATCAACATATCCCATTTTCGTGACTCTAAATTAGCTTACTTAGAATCGATAAGATGCGAGTAACAGCCACATATCCCAGTTTTTATCATATGAGCTTATGCCTAGGGGGTTATCCAAGGTTGGCAGGATAGCCGTGCCCTCGATATTGTGATATTCCGCACGTAGCATAACCGCAGGTGTTACGTCATAGCGTAGCCCCAAAGTCCAATCTTTGGTGTACTGCGTAAAGTTGAGGTTACCTTTCTTAGCTGCTGCATAGGCATTACCATTGCGGTCATTTCTATCATTAAATTCAGCATCGTAGCGTACTAGCATTTCCAGTTTTGGTAGTACTCTGTAAGTGCCTTGTAAATAATAACTTTCGCCATCTTTAGAAGTGTCGGGTAAGAAAGGGCCAAAGCCCTTCAAGCTTGAAGGACGGAAAGCATACTCACCAGTCAGCGTCCAATTTTCTGCATTGTATTGCGCAGATAAAATAACAGGGGCAAAATAAAAGCTACCTGCATTTAGATCTCTATCAGCCGCTGGCTTGTAATCTTCTTTTAAATTAACGACGGTGGTAGCAAATACATAACGCCCTGTCGGGCTCTCATATTTAACTTGATAAAGTTGCGTAAAAGCAGGTTCAAAGCTCCCTCTAATATTATTGCCGAGTAAAGCAACATCGCTCGCCTTGTCATTAAGTGGGTAGCCTAAAGCAACTTCAGCACTCAGTGTGCCCCAATCATTTATATAGTCCGCATATAAATTGATACCATCAGATGACACGGACAATTTACGTGTGCGCTCGAAATAAATAGATTGCGGTAATAAAATACTTGGTCGTGTAAAGGTTACATCGCGTGTCGAGTTATATAAGCCATAGGCGTTTTTAAGGCGACCCAACCTAACGCCAGCTCTACCCCATTCACCAGATAGTGCTGTCCAATCCATAAAGGCGTAATCAATATTAGGATCGCCATTATCACTTTCGCCAGCTGTATGTGAAATGACTTGTCCTGCAAAGAGCAATTGTGGAAGTGCGCGATAAGAAGCATTCACTGCAATCTCACGGAAGTCATAGCTGATGCTATCGTTCGTTTTACCCAGAAAGTTGTTGCCACTGGTATTCACCATGCCTTGTGACATAAAACCATGAATCTGAATGGCTCCATCATTAAAATCTAAAGCCCATGCAGGAGCAGAGCAGATGGTACTAAATAACAACCCCAAATAAGCAATTAAAAGTCGCATCATCTCAGTACACCTCAACCATATGTATTTTTGCACCATCTATTTTTTCTTTAGGTAAGTAGCCTATAGCACCAGAAGTGGAGGCAAGTTTAGCCTTCATATCTTCAATGGAGGAGGCCTCGCTAGGTGCTTGACCAGTGCCAGAATAAACTTGCCGGTCCCAAGCAGCGCGAAGGCTATAGGGGAAGATTTCTAAAATCTCTTTTACAAAAGAATCATGTTGTGGCGCTTTATCGGGCAATACAAAAACTTTAATGGCACTGCCATCAGGCCATTGCCTTGCCTTCATACCAAAAAGTTGTCGTGCAAAATTACGAGACATCCGTGTTTCTGTAATACTATTATTGACAGCAATAACCATATCATTGCCGCCAGAAATTGCACTGAGGCTAATAATTAGATACAGAAATAGTAATAAAAACTTTGGCATCAACAACCTTGTACAGATATAAGTTGAAATCAACTTCATTCCACATGGTCTTTAAATTAATCCAACGGCTGTTACAGCCTGATACTTATCCAACAAGGTATAAGTCACATCCGTCTTGGCGACAGCTTCGCGCAATGTTTAAGGAGACGTTTTTTTAATAACGTCACTTAATCACTGCTAAAGATAATAATTCAGCGAAAGCTGATAGTCCAAAATGTAAAAATTATTTTGACCATCCTGTCGTAGTCGATCCACTTCAGCCTCCATATACTTTTGCAGACGGGCAACTAAGGGCGATTAAGTAGCAAATCCATATCCTGTTTGGTATGAATAATAGGAATTATTATTAGAATATGCATTGTGCTGTGGTTGATATTCTTGGTAAGTTAGGCACCGTCTAACAATATGCCATGTAGGTAAGATGAATAAATACGTGTAAGCACTTAATGGTTATCTTCATCGGATGGAGGTGAATGCCAGCTTTGCTCCACTAAGCGGTAGCTCATCACTAATTGACGTATGTCTCAAATGGCTGTTCTGCCTCATGTCTCATCAATTTAATTGCCATAAAGCAGACAGCTTAAAATGAAAATCAAGATAAATGAAAGGATTTTACTTCAGTGTGTTTTTGATTAAATCAATCTTGAAACTTGGATACCCAATTAATGTGAATCAACCCCTTTTTTTAGCGCAGATACGCTGCATCACCGCGGGTCTGGGTGGTTGTTCTTCACCTTGTTCGAATGCAATTATGTTCAATAATGGTGAGTAGCTTACAAGTAGCTCATCCGGACGCAATAAAAAGTCAGGATTACTTGGCTTGCCATAACGCTCATTACCTATCATAAAGGTTTCATAGATCAGCACGCCTCCGGGCTTGAGTATGTTGGTCAGCGAGGTAAGCAAAGGTCGATATAGATAGCGGCTGACTATGATTCCGTCATACAGCTGATGCCACTGATGCGCATTATTTGCTTCAAGGTCAGCGACCTGAATGTTGATGTTATTGATATCGACCATTCCTGACATAACCATCGCATCACGGTCTATTGCATCGACTTGATAGCCTTGCTGAGCAAGCCACTTGGCGTGGCGACCACTTCCACAGGCTAGGTCTAGCACCAGCCCTCCATTTGTTATTAATGGCGCATGTTTAACTACCCATGATGATGGTTTTTCTGTCATGTTATCTTTAGCGTGCTTACTTTTAAGAGTAATGGTGTTGTGCATGGTGCGGACTTTTTGGCATTCAAGTACATTAGGTGTTCGCTTAATATTAATTGAGCTCAAGCGAGTTTGTTAAATTGGCAGCATCTCCATCACGTGTGCCAAGCGGATTAAGTTTGTAACGTGTTTCAATAAATTTGAGAATAGAAGTCGTATCATATTGAGTGTGATCCACGAAGCCACGTTTCGCATAAGGGGAAATGATCAATGTTGGAACGCGTAAGCCTGGGCCCCATCTATCCTTAACTGGAGGAGCAACATGATCCCAAAAGCCACCGTTCTCATCATAGGTGACAATGATGAGGCTATCTTTCCATAACTTACTGTTTTCAATGTGACTGATAATTTCTGCAATATGTTTTTCACCCGACAAAATATCCGTGTAACCCGGGTGCTCATTTAATGTTCCCAGTGGTTTATAAAATGACACTGCGGGCAGATTGCCATTTTTGATGTCCGCTATAAAGTCTGATTCATCTTTAAGATGCTGTAGTCGGCCTTGAGTGTCTTCTGCAAAGTTTTTAAAATAGCCGAAAGGCTGGTGATGGTATTGAAACTCTTTATCGGCATGACCATTTATCGCGTCGTTCCAGCCACCAGAATACCAAGCCCATGAAATATCTTTTTCAGAGAGTCTGTCTCCAATCGTTGGCAATGTTTGGAGCGGCAGTCGTTTTGCAGGCAACGTTGATTTTCTGTAAGGCATGGTCATTGGTTGTAAGGTGTTTACCGCATATCCGTCGGGTGTAACTGCTCCATCTTTGATTAAATTTCCATGCGCATCAAGCGAAGCGCGCAGGTTATCAGATGCGTTTGGAAAGCTAGGCGTACAGGCACACACTAACCAAAAATGATTCAGAAATGAGCCGCCGAAAGCCGCTTGATAAAAGTTATCTGCGAGTGTGTATTTTTTTGCATATTGCCACAGCGGTAATTTACTGCCATCGTAATAGCCCATCACCAAGCCAGCCGCATCAGAGATTCCTGCGAATCGGTCATTCCGTCCACCATTAATTTGTGCTTGATTCTGGTAAAAACGATGTACAAGGTCATCTGTTTTTTCATTGGCAGGCACATATTGTTCGATTGGGAACGGACGATTGCCTAACGCGTGTGGAAAGCGAACATCTTTGATGGCAGGCAGGGTTGAGTAGGGTTTTCCAGCTTCGTCAGTCTGTAAATGCGTATAAACAGCCTGATCTAGCCCGTTAGCGCCTGGAAACAATCCGTATAAGTTATCAAAACTATGGTTTTCCAGATAGATGACAATAATATGATTAATGCGAGTCAGCGCTGGCTCGGCAGCATTAGCCTGACTTGTTGTGATTATTGCGCTAATTAAAAAAGTAAGTATGAATCTAAGCATGCAACATATCCTGTATCTGGTATTTTAAAGCGGGCAAGTTAACGTTTTTTATTCAATCACTACATTATATAGTGCGCTGTTTTTATGACAAAAATATGTTCTTGCGATCGATTTGACGCTATGTAAATCATTCATAGTGATTATCACAAGCGCGCTGTATTCTCATGTCGTTGGTCGGTATTCACATTGAAGATATTGATGTTTTATGATTTAGCATTTTGGCTAAAACTAGCGAGTCAATTATTGATAAAGCCTAAAAAAAACATGTTATGAATGGTCGCCAAGTTAAACCATTTGCGTCCGTACTTGCTATTAATTACTATGTGGGCAGGGTGTAAACTGTCATTAAGATTTAAAAAGAAAATTACATATCCATGAGTGATGAGACATTCAATCAAAAGTATGGTCAAGTCTAACTCATCGTTCAAGCGGGATTGTCTACCGCCAGTCCCTTAACTCAAACGTTACGGCTAGGCTTATAAAACTCGATATGCCATCACTTGATCAACTGTCTTTTGAATTTTTTCGTGAGTTCTCGCGTTGCGAATACTGCTTAAAAGCAGTTGGATTGCGAGAAACAAATAGAAAAGATCCAACAGCAGATTGGGGAGCTTTTTCCACTGAGGTTGCAACCGTACTTGAAACACCAGATACACTACAACTTAAAGAAGCAATTGTTTATTACTTAAGCAACCCTCCGAAAAAGCAAGTTGTAGATGATGACGGTTATTTAGGTTGGAAAGAATCCATCCCTGATCACCAAAACCAAGCTGAGTTAATTTTGAGGTTGGTATGTCGGGTACGTAATAATCTTTTTCATGGTGGTAAATTTAATGGCCATTGGTTTGAACCCCAGCGCAGTGAAGAGCTATTGAAGCATGCTCTCATTATTCTTAGTGCATGTGTAAGGGCACATCACGGTGTTCATGAGGCTTATGTGCAAAAAGCAGTTTAACCCATCGCTCAATCAGGACATCACTTAGCTACACGTTAGGCATAAACACTATGGCAACCTCCAAAACCACTATGGATTTTCTGCTAGATCAGCTTTCTGGTTTAGGCGAGGTTTCCACCAGAAAGATGTTTGGAGAGTACTGTTTATACTTGGCAGGTAAACCGATTGCGTTGGTTTGTGATGATCAGTTGTTTCTAAAACCAACCGATGCTGGGCTAGGTCTTATTTCAAAAGTAACTGAGGGGTATCCTTATCCTGGCGCAAAACCTTATTTTTTAGTAACCGCTGATTTGTGGGAGGATCGAGAATGGCTAGGTCAGCTAATTCAGGTTACGGCAAATGCGCTTCCTCAGCCTAACTCCAAGCCTAATTCCAAACCAAAGCCTCGAAAGAAAAATGTCTAAATGAAAGATCAAGCGGGAGGTTGCGTTAAGGCGCTACACCCCTCATGTGAAAATCAGGTCTATAACAAAGGGAGAATATTTTGAAAAAACAAATTATCAATATCGCACCATTACAAACAGCAAAGGTTTTTGCGTTGCTTTATTTCGTGCTGAGTATTCCTCTAGTGGGGCTGATGGCTATTAGCTTTTTACTTTCACCTGCAAGGCCACCTATGTGGGGGCTATTTGCCATGCCATTTATTTATT
>DAIDAH010000165.1 GCA_027310735.1 Methylotenera sp.
CCGCCGCTACAGCAAGGTGAGTAAAGATAGCGCCCACGCCAATGAAATGGCTGTTGCTGATGGGGATGATCTCGTTACGGACGACCCTGAATTTACACCACACACTGCATTGTGTGTTGAAACTAGAGGCGGCAGATTGCATGTGTTTTTGCCACCTACACATACGCTGGAGCATTATCTAGACATCATTGCTTCGGTTGAAGCAACAGCTTGCGCACTTAAAATGCCAGTGGTAATTGAAGGTTATCAACCACCGCATGATTTAAGGCTGACACGTTTGCCTGTGACACCTGATCCAGGGGTGATTGAGGTGAATATTCATCCAGCAGCCAGTTGGGATGCACTGGTATACAATACGAACACGCTCTACGAACAAGCGCGACTAACAAGGCTGGGCGCTGAAAAGTTCATGTTGGATGGTCGCCATACAGGTACAGGCGGCGGAAATCATGTGACTTTGGGCGGCATCACGCCTGCGGATAGCCCGATATTGCGTCGGCCAGATTTGCTGCGTAGTCTGATTACTTATTGGCAGCATCATCCATCATTGTCTTATCTGTTTTCAGGCTTGTTCATTGGCCCTACCAGCCAAGCGCCACGTGTGGATGAAGCGCGTAATGATAGTTTATATGAGCTGGAAATCGCCTTTCAGCAAATGCCAGATGGCGAAGTGCCTGCACCGTGGCTGGTAGATAGATTGTTGCGCAATTTGTTAGTGGACATGACTGGCAACACGCATCGCAGCGAGTTTTGTATTGATAAGCTGTATGCGCCTGGTTCTGATACTGGTCGGCTAGGCTTGTTGGAGTTACGTGCCTTTGAAATGCCGCCACATGCACAGATGAGTCTGGTGCAAATGCTATTGCTCCGAACGTTAGTTGCCAGATTCTGGAAAGAGCCTTACAAAAAACCGTTGGTGCGATGGGGCACGCAATTGCATGACCGCTTTATGCTGCCGCATTTTATTGCACGCGATATTGAAGATGTCGCACAGGATTTACAAGCAGCGGGTTATGCATTTTCAAAAGACTGGTTTGCACCGTTTATCGAGTTTCGTTTTCCGCGTTGCGGCACGCTTGAAATTCAAGATTTACAGCTTGAGCTACGCACCGCGATTGAGCCTTGGCATGTGCTGGGCGAAGAAATTACTAGCGGTGGTACAGCGCGTTATGTGGACTCATCCGTTGAGCGCCTGCAAGTGAAGCTGACAGGCATCACTGGTGAGCGCTATGTCGTTAGCTGTAATGGCCGCCATCTGCCATTGCGCAGTACAGGCACACAAGGGGAAATGGTCGCAGGTGTGCGTTTCCGCGCATGGAATCCGCCATCCGCCTTGCACCCAAGTATAGGCGTGCAAGCGCCATTGGTGTTCGATGTGATAGATACCTGGAATGGACGCTCAATTGGAGGCTGCACCTATCATGTCACCCATCCGGGCGGCCGAAATTATGATACTTTACCGGTGAATGCTTATGAGGCCGAAGGTCGTCGCGTGAGCCGATTTACAGTGTTGGAACATACGCCGGGTAATATTCAAGCGCCTAAAGTAGCTACTGAAAAATTGGTTAAAAAACCTTTGCCTAAACAAGACATCATACTGCCTATGGCACCAGCCACGGAACATATTAACCATGAGTATCCATTTACTCTGGATTTGAGATGGCATGCATAAAAAGGAACAATAATTAATGAACAAAAGTGCAGCAATTGCAGAAGCTACGCTAAAAGATAATATTCGCTACCTTGGCCGCATTCTGGGTGAAGTGATTAAGGACAACGAAGGCGATAAAGCTTTCAATACCATTGAAGCCATACGTCAAGCGGCGGTGAGGTTTCATCGTCAGGGTGATGAAAATTTTAGCGAAAATTTAGATGGTTTGTTAAAGGACTTAAGCACCAGCCAAACGGTTGCGGTGGTGCGGGCATTCAGCTACTTCAAGCATCTGGTGAATATTGCTGAAGACCTTAACAGCCATTATCAGAATCGTATGGATGTGAACGCTGAAGCGCCCGGGCAGTTGGCGCATTCACTGGCTTGCTTTAAAAATGTAAATTCGAACCGCGCTGATTTAAATTTGCAGGCGATTGAAGCGTTTTTTCAATCGGCTTTAATCTCGCCAGTGCTCACCGCGCATCCTACCGAAGTGCAAAGAAAAAGCTTGCTGGATACCGAGCGTGTCATCTCTGCGCTATTGGCAAACAAAGCGCAACTGATGTCGCGGCAGGAAACCGAGCGCAACTCGCGCATGCTGTATGCGGCAGTGACTGCTTTATGGCAAACCCGCATGCTGCGCTTTGATAAGTTGACGGTGGATAATGAGATTGATAACGCACTGTCATATTATCGTTTGAGCTTGCTGGAGGCTATTCCTGAGCTGTTGCAAGATCTGGAGCAGGATATCGGCGAACTATTTGGCAATGCCGGGCAAGATCGTTACCAACTGCCAAGCTTTTTGCAGATGGGGAGCTGGATTGGGGGTGACCGTGACGGCAACCCCAATGTTAATTCGAGTACCTTGGAACTTGCTACGCAACAGCAATCAGCCACGGTGTTTGAGCATTATTTGCGTGAGCTTAACAGTTTAAAAGCCGAGCTTAGCCCTACGACCAGACTTGTCAGCGTCACGCCCGCGCTGCTTACACTGGCCAGTACATCGCCAGATAAATCACCGCACCGTCAGGATGAGCCGTACAGGCTTGCCGTGATGACCGTACTCGCAAGGCTCTCAGAAAACTTTCAGCAGTTAACGGGTGGAGATGCGAGCCAATATTGCGATAAAAAAATAAGCGGCGATTTTGCAGCTTATGCGGATGCAGAAGAATTTTTAGCAGACTTGAATATCATTGCTGATTCGCTGATTAAAAATAATGGTGAATTGCTGGTCTACCCAAGGCTGGGCAAGCTTATCAAAGCAGTGGAAACCTTTGGTTTTCATTTGGCGACCATCGACTTAAGACAAAGCTCAGATGTGCATGAAACAGTGCTTAAGGAATTGTTTTTAAGCGCGGGCTACAGCTTTGATTACACCGCATTGCCTGAGCCTGAAAAAGTGAAAGTGTTGCTGGAAGAACTCAAGCAGCCTCGCTTGTTATTCTCCCCATTTCAAACTTACTCGGCACTATTGCAGTCAGAAATGGCGGTAATCACCAAGGCGAGGGCGTTACGCACTAAATTTGGTGACCGCACGATTCGGCACTACATTATTTCGCACACCGAAACCTTGTCAGACTTGCTGGAAGTCGCGCTACTACAAAAAGAAGCCGGCCTGTTACGCGGCGCATGGGGTTCTGCCAGCGTACAGATGGATTTGAATATCGTACCTTTGTTTGAAACCATCGGTGACTTACGCAATGCGCCTAGAATCATGAGCGACTGGTTGAGCCTGCTTGGCATCCGCCATTTGATTCGCTATCAGGGCAATGTGCAGGAAGTGATGCTGGGTTATTCGGACAGCAATAAGGATGGCGGCTTTTTAACCTCCAATTGGGAGCTCTACAAAGCCGAGGTTTATCTGGGTGAATTGTTTGACCAAGCTGACGTCAAGTTACGCCTGTTTCATGGGCGTGGTGGTGCTGTTGGTCGCGGTGGTGGTCCGACTTATCAGGCCATTATGGCGCAGCCGCTAGGCACGGTGAATGGTCAGATACGACTCACCGAGCAGGGCGAGATTATTGCGAATAAATTTTCAGACCCCAAAGTGGCGAGACGTAATTTGGAGTCACTGATTGCCGCCACCATTGATGCCTCATTGTTTCCACAAGATCAGTTGCCAAAAGACCAGCGCCGAACCTACGAAATGCTGATGGATACGTTCTCAGTGACCGCAATGGAGGCTTACCGTAATTTAGTCTACGAAACACCGGGCTTTGCGGATTACTTTTTCAGCTCCACACCCATTTCAGAAATCGCCGAACTCAATATCGGCAGCCGACCAGCCGCTCGAAAATCTACGCAACGCATAGAGGATTTACGCGCAATTCCATGGGGATTCTCTTGGGGGCAATGCCGATTGTTGCTGTCAGGCTGGTATGGCTTCGGTAGTGCCATCGATAGCTATTTATCCGCTAGCCAAGATGCGGCTGACAAAGAACAGCGCATACAGATATTAAGGAACATGCTTGCTGATTGGCCCTTATTCAAAACGCTTATTTCCAATATGGACATGATGCTGGCGAAAACAGACTTGACCATCGCGGCTTGTTATTCGCAGTTAGTCGCTGATGAAGCACTTAGAACAAGCATCTTCGGACGCATTCAACATGAGCATGCTCTAACCAGCCAAGCGCTAGACTTGATTCTGCAAAGCACCGAGCGACTTGCCAATAATCCGGCATTGGCAAACTCAATCAAAAATCGCTTGCCGTACCTTGACCCGTTAAATCATCTACAAGTGGCTTTGATTAAAAAATACCGCAGCGGCGAGACGGATGATTTGATTAAACGCGCCATTCATTTAACGATTAATGGTATTGCGGCAGGGCTGCGTAATACAGGGTAACTATTTTATTGATGATTTTTGTACTTGGCAGAAGAATCCACTATCAACTTAAGTGAATTCAAACCGTTACTATGTTAAAAGCTGACTATTAATATAGCTCCAGTGTTTTCGAAATCGTTGAAGCTATCTTTAAAATGTTATCTCTATTCATAAAACAACAATTTTTCTCAATCTGCATTGCTGTCCTATGTGGGCTCTGGCAGCCCGTCGCTGTAGCGGAAACTTCTTCTCTTCTTGAGATTCAGCCTGAACAGGCGTTAGGTGCGAGTGCGGCATACTTGCGGGAAGCTGGAGCGCCACTCACGCTTGATGAAGCAATTAGTAAAGACTTATCTGGGGCGTTTACTGTAGGTAGTAGCCCGATTCTCACTTTTGGCATCAACTCCAACCCTGTCTGGATACGCCTGTCAGTCACAAACCCAAGTGTAGATAGCCTAAATAGACAACTACTGATTGAAAACTCCTGGCTTGATCATCTGGATGTTTATTTCGTCAGAGACCATCAACTCATCAACAAATATAGTGTTGGGGATAGCCTTCCATTCCTGAGTCGCCCGATTGTCGGCAGATTTTTCTCTTTTAATCATGCATTTGATGTCGGCACTACCAATATCTACTTGCGGGTTGAAACGCCAGACCCCATTGTTGTGCCGATATTTCTACTTAGCTCAGCCGCCGTTGCACATCGGGAAACAATGCAAGGCTATAGCTATGGTTTTCTCTATGGATACCTGTTAGCTTTGCTGGCTTATAACCTGCTTATTTTTATAGGGTTGCGTCATAAACGCCACCTGCTATATGCAGTCTTTATTGCGGTATTTATCGTGACAAACATTGCATATACAGGACATGGCTTTGCTTGGCTCTGGCCAGAGAATGTGACATTGCAGCGTTGGATTATTCCTGTGCTGATGCTGGTTTACGGTGTTGTTGGTCTCGCTTTCGCAAAACACTTCCTAAATACCAGAACCAACTTCCCACGGGCACACAAGATTGCTACGTGGGCATGTGCGCTATTTGCGGCGTTACTTGTTATGGCGATTGTTGCAGACAAACAACTTTATGCGTTACTGGATGCATTTGTTTTTGTGACGTTTTTTTCGGTCATGATGCTGACGCTAGGTTTAATGTCGTGCTACTCCGGCTATCGTTATGCGCGTTACTTCCTGTTTGCCTCAATCGCTTCCATGCTGGGTACGGGCACCACAGCACTTTCTGTTTGGGGCTTTATTCCGTTTAATGATTGGACGTATCGTGCTGTTGAGTTAGGCATGTTGATTGATGCCACGTTGCTTGCATTGGCTTTGGCAGATCAACTGCGGTCGATTCAACTGGAATGGAAACTGGCTGAGCAGTTGGCGGCTCGGGACCCGCTTACTGCGCTCAATAATCGGCGTGCATTTCTGGAAAAAGTGCAGCCTATATGGAGTATCGCGCAACGCAGTAAAAGGGATTTGTCGCTTATTATTCTTGATATTGACCATTTTAAATCTATCAATGACCGCTATGGTCACGCTGCCGGAGATCTTGCTTTGGTTGCCGTAAGTAAGCTGTTGGCTGACTCTGCCAGAGATGGTGATG
>DAIDAH010000166.1 GCA_027310735.1 Methylotenera sp.
CAGCTCCCCAGAGGAACCATATAGCCAGATATATGCAACATTACTCTCAGCCATCAACAGTGCAGAAACACGCATTTTTCTAACCAACGCTTACTTCGTTCCTGATCCGCAAATACTTAGCGCACTAAAAGAAGCGGTGCAGCGCGGCGTCGACGTGCGGCTGTTATTGCCCGAAAAAACGGATTCTATTTTGGTATTTTATGCATCCCGCTCTTATTACGATGAGCTGCTGGATGCCGGCGTAAAAATCTATGAACGACAAGATGCAATGCTGCATGCAAAAACTGCGCTCATAGATGGTGTATGGTCCACTATAGGCTCAACCAATCTTGACTGGCGTAGCTTCACCTACAATCAGGAAATTAATGCAGTTCTACTCGGGCAAGATTTTGGTGACAAGATGCAAGCAATGTTTGAAAAGGATCTGGAGTCCTCTAAACTAGTGACGCTTGATGCATGGAGAGAACGCTCAATCAGCGTACGAATTAAAGAAAGAGCTGCACGCTTGTGGGCACGGTTTTTATAATAATCGATTCAGGCTTGACTCTATACAAGGCAGAGCATCCCGCTCTGATATCTGGCATGAAATTTTAGTTCTTATGCTCATTCGCCTCATTTTTAATTGCTTTACCGCCTGTCTCAATATCTTTGCCAGCGCCCTCTATTGTATTACAACCAATAATTGCAACAGTGCCCGCCAAAAACAGTGTCATCAATATTAATGCAAAAATTCTTTTAGTCATGATCAATCTCCAATCTTAAAAAATAAATAAAAATCGACACTCAAACTATCTTAAGTGTCGTAAGAACTCATCATGGTTAGGGAGCCAGCTGAATAAGAATGCAGAAATTTAACTGAATACTTATTTATTAGCCCCTATGTAGATTAATCTTTGTTCAATACCAAGCTATTTTTAACTGAAATGACACCTTCAGTCTCAGACGCTATTTTTCCGGCTTGCTGGATTTGATTTTCAGTTTCAACGAATCCGCTTAATAGCACAATGCCTTGATGCGTTTTAACGCCTACTTTGAGACTTTTCAAACCTTCATCTTTTAACAAACTACCTTTCACTTTTGAAGTGATCACACTGTCACTTACGATACGCTTAACATTTTTTTGCTCAGCTTGTGTTTTGTAATCCGTGTACTCCTGCTGATCAAGGCTGCCGTCATTATTTTTATCGGCAACAGAAAAGTGCTTAGAAAAAAGTTTTTCTTTTTTTGCTTCTAATTTAGTCAGTAGGCCATTATTGTCAATATCCAGTGCTTTGAATGATGTTGTGTAGGGCGTTTGATTAACCTCATCCAAATTATCCAAAGCAAAAGCTTGCGAACTAGCTGAACTTACAAGCATCGCGGTCATCAGCAACGTCAATTTAAAGTGTGTGTTATTTTTCATGGTAATTTCCTATATGTAATATAAAAATGAACTACAACGAAGAATATGCGGGAGAGACTCACCAAGTCTGTACGCTAAGCAACATAACAAACTGCTTAAGCGTTAGACACAGAAGCCTACCTGCCACTAAATAACGCTTAAACAAGCGAGTACAGACCATGTAGAATGCTGAGTAATAGCAACAACATTACCGAAAGCCTTGAGTTCAGCCGTATGTTTACCATTGTTCTATTTGAACCGGAAATCCCGCCCAATACGGGCAAAATAAATACCCGTAATAAATGTTAAAATCGTTAGTAGTGATGTTTTCATTCTTTAATTTAATCAGTAAGATATGGCTATATAATTAATTTAGTAGGTATTTATGGAGCGGATTATTCTGCGTGACATAAGTCTTGAAAAATCACAGCTTGAGAAGCTGCATATTTTTCTGGATGACTCTGGCAACATTATCACTCTGCCCTTACTATGGGCAATACATCTTGCACTTACAGGATGCATTTACAAGTGGGAAAGTCGCGGTCTTTTTAAAAGTTATCGGGGCAGAATTGGCTACCAAAAAGCTATACATACTGAGAAGTTATTTAATATGTTTCCTGCTCTTGAAAACACAATAGAAAATTATATCGGTCACTTTTTCCAGTTCCTAAGATATATTAATGAATCACACAAAATCCATAACACTCCTTCTGTACACAATACCGAATTAATAAACAGTAGCTTCATCAATGAATATCTAAATAATACACTCGCAACAAGACTGTCTGTTGAATTGCATTAATAACTGACCCACCAATTGCATTTAAAATTGACCCACCCTTAGCTGTTAATTTAGCATAAATCTATTGGGTTGGTATCCTGATGTTTCTCTCCTTTTGACTGTTCGCAGTACTGTGTTTATAACGGAAACTATCATTGCCTGTTTCAACAATATGGCATCGATGCGTTAAGCGATCTAATAATGCTGTTGTCATCTTTTGATCTCCAAAGACATTACCCCATTCAGCAAAGCCTAAATTAGTCGTGATGATGACGCTGGTATGTTCATACAACTTACTCAGTAGATGAAACAACAAAGCACCACCAGCTTGGCTAAAGGGCAAATATCCCAGTTCATCTAAAATCACTAGATCCACATACATCAACCGAAACGCTAGTTGTCCTTGTTTGCCAGCAGCTTTCTCTAACTCTAATGTGTTGACCAGTTCAATCGTAGAGAAGAAACGCACACGTTTTAGATGATGCTCAATCGCCTGTACGCCAATGGCTGTGGCTAGGTGGGTTTTACCTGTACCAGGACCGCCAATGAGTACCACATTCTGCGCATCATCAATAAAAGCACATCGATGTAACTGCTTAATTAATGGTTCGTTGGCTGTACTCTGACTAAAGTCAAAGCCAGTTAAATCTCGATAAACTGGAAACTTGGCAATCTTGACTTGATAGTTAATCGAACGTATCTCTCGTTCTGCTATTTCAGCTTTCAACAGGCTGCCCAATATGAGTTGAGCTGATTCGTAACTAGGTACGCCTTGTTGATGAAGCTCATCTGCAGCCTGTGCCATGCCATACAGCTTTAATCCTTTTAAAGTGGTCATCATCACATCATGCTGCATGACGCACCTCCCTTAAGCCATCGTAGCGTTTAACATTCGCGACAGGTTCTTCATTCAATGATAAGCGTTGTGGCGTATCTGCTAATGGCGGTAGCGCAGGACTAATCATTCGCCTTAATATATTGAGGATGTTCGGTTTAGACGCTACGCCTAATGCCAATGACTCTTCAATCGCAGCGAGTACTAGTGACTCATCATAATGCAACACCAGCGATAGCACTTCGACCATCTCCCTATCACCGCCAGCTCTTGTTAACAGCTTTGTTTGCAGTTGCTTGAATGCCTCAGGCAATGCCGTAAATGGTGCGCCATTACGTAAGGCACCAGGTTTACGCTGCAATACACTCAAGTAGTGCTGCCATTCATAACAAGTTACGCTACTGCGATGATGGCGATTGATGATGCGTTTGTGTTCAGCAATGACAGCCATTTCTGCGACCATGGTTAAGTGATCTGCATAGACACGTAAACTCACATGCCGATTAGCAAAAGAGGCAGGCACACTGTAACGATTACGTTCAAAGTTGACTAAGCAAGTCGGTGTGACTCGCTTGGTGTATTCCACAAAGCCATCAAAGGATTGAGGCACGGGCATCAAGGTCGGCTGCTCCAACTGCCACACAGCAGCAATGGTTTGTTGACGATCTTCTGGATGGGTTATTTGCTGCCATAAGGCCATACAACGTTCAGTCAGCCAATCGTTCAGCGCTTCCAAACTGGTAAATGGTGGCGCTTGATGCCACAGCCGATGTCGTGCATCCTGCACATTCTTCTCAACTTGGCCTTTCTCCCAACCAGAGGCTGGATTGCAGAACTCAGCTTCAAACAGGTAATGACTGGTCATGGCTTTAAATCTTGCATTGACGGTGCGTTGTTTGCCGCGGCCAACCTTATCGACTGCGGTGCGCATGTTGTCGTAGATTCCGCGCTTGGGAACGCCACCTAAACATAGAAAGGCGTGATGATGTGCATCGAACAACATCTCATGGGTTTGTAGTGGATAAGCCCGCAAGTAAAAGGCGCGGCTATGAGCGAGTTTGAAATGTGCGATTTGCAGTTTGACACGTTCATTAGCGATGACTGCCCAGTCTTCACTCCAGTCGAACTGGAAGGCCTCACCAGGCGCAAAGGTAAGTGGAATGAAAGCACCACGACCGATGGTGCCAGCCAATTGCTGTTGATGCAGTCGCCATTTCTTGGCATAGGCAACCACGCGGTCATAAGAGCCAAGATAACCCAGCTTGACTAAGTCATGATAGAGCTGCTTTACGCTACGACGTTCCTTACGCCCACGATTGGATTCGGTTTTAAGCCACTGCTGCAGCTTGTCTAGATAGGGACTTAATTTACTGACACGTCCATTCCCCATATATTGAGGAGTAACGATGTCATTGCGCAGGTATTTCTTGATGGTGTTGCGAGATAAGCCTGTCCTTTTAGCAATCTCACGAATCGACATTTGATCACGCAAATGCCAGCGTCTGATTACACTTAATAGTTCCACGGTGATCACTCCCATTCTCCTGCTCATAGGTTGAGCAGAATAGTATCGGTACGTGGGTCAATTTCTAGTGCAATTTATATCGCTAGGTGGGTCAATTCTGAGTGCAATTCAACAATCTGTAGATAGTTGCCTGTGAAAGGCTGGTGATTTCAATGACTTGTTTGATTTTCAGAATAACATCTCTGATTGATATTTCTTGATTTGGATAGTCCATTTTATTGCTCTCTTTTTACTTTAAAGAAGAGCAGTTCGGTTAGAGTGTACGAAGTGTTGTCTCTACTACCTTGATAAGAATCTTTGGGAAACTCTTATCTTCTGGACTTAGGCTTGCCTCCAGCGGCAGGGACTTCTCGGAAGCTCGTATTCCCTACGTCCGGTATCACTTAATACTTCACAGCTAAGTAAGTACCCTCCGATGGCCTTCAAGATTTGACTGCAAGAGCCTCGTCAACGCGGTTTAGATATCAAACATTTAAGTGTTAACGTTAATTTACACGAATAAGAACCCATTAGTCAACATGATAACGAATGATAATGCTTATTTAACCAAATGCAAAAGTGTCGCCAAAAGTGTCGCCATAAATGAAAAAAGCCACTTTTAAGTGGCTTTAATTTCTTGTAACTACTTGATTTTATTGGTCGGGACAGCAAGATTCGAACTTGCGACCCCATGCCCCCCAGGCATGTACGCTACCAGGCTGCGCTATGCCCCGAACCCTTACCGCAGCTAACCTACGGCAACGTAGGCATTATATCTTAAAAAGAATAACTTCAAAAAAATACTAAGAAGACTGTAATGAAGGGTGCAATAGATTTAAAATATCTCTTAACTCTGCTTTAAGAACGTTAAAATTGAAATCAACTTCAACACTCCCTTGAGATGCTGCCAAAATTGAGCCATCTTGATGTTCAATATCAACTTGTTTAGCTAACTGTTGAGCTTCTGCTTTGTGCTCGGGCCCATCCAATCGATTACGGGCACCACTGATAGTAAAACCTTGTTCATAAAGTAATTCACGAATACGACGAATCAATAATACTTCATGGTGTTGATAATAACGTCGGTTACCGCGGCGCTTCACCGGTTTGAGTTGCGTAAACTCTTGCTCCCAGTATCTTAGTACATGAGGCTTAACACCACACAGCTCACTCACTTCACCAATGGTAAAGTAGCGCTTTGCAGGAATTGGTGGCAATTGCACCTTCTGAATTGGCTCACTCATACTAAATTTTGCTCACTCATACTGGGATAAATCACTATCAAACAATAAGCACTTTAAATAAGCATGCTTAGTTTAGGTAATTGGCTTCAACTTTACTTTTTAATTTTTGGCTAGCGTGAAAAGTGACTACGCGACGCGCTGTAATAGGTATTTCTTCACCTGTCTTTGGATTACGGCCTGGACGTTCAGATTTTTTGCGCAACTCAAAATTACCAAATCCAGATAATTTAACGCTATCTCCTGCCTCTAAAGCGATTCGCACTTCTTCGAAAAACGCCTCTACCATGTCT
>DAIDAH010000167.1 GCA_027310735.1 Methylotenera sp.
GCTTGAGACTGTGCAGTAACGCCTGCGGTGTCATACTCGCATTTGGTGTCATGAATATTGCCGTACCTGAGATGGTTGTTACATCCGATGATGCCATATTCTCTACAAACTCATTTAGCGGAATAGCTTCGGCGGAAAGGCGTGTATAAAGCAACTGCCTGCCCTGCTTCCAGGTTGTCATTAGCGTAAATACACCTAAGCCGAGTAACAGTGGGAACCAGCCGCCCTCATGTATTTTAACAACGTTGGCTGAGAAGTAGATCAGATCAACAGCAAGAAAGCTGCCTGTCACAACAACACTAACCCCCAAGCTCCAGCCCCATAACTTACGAACAACCACAAATGCCAAGATTGTAGTGATGACCATGGTACCAGTAACGGCAATACCATAAGCGGCTGCCAAATTAGATGATGAGCCAAAGCCAACGATGAGCACAGCCACGGCAATCATAAGTGTCCAATTAACACTCGGCAGATATATCTGGCCAATCTCTCGACGAGACGTATGTTTGATTTCCATACGCGGTGCATAGCCAAGTTGCATGGCTTGCTGAGTGATGGAATAAGCCCCTGAAATAACCGCTTGTGAAGCAATCACAGTAGCAGCAGTCGCTAATACGACCATAGGCAATAACGCCCAGCTAGGCGCAAGCAAGTAAAAAGGATTAGCGATAGCATCAGGATTCGCCAGTAGCAATGCGCCTTGACCGTAGTAATTCAACACTAAAGAAGGTAACACCAAACCGAACCATGCCAATTGCACCGGTTTGCGGCCGAAATGCCCCATATCAGCATATAAAGCCTCTGCCCCAGTAAGCGCCAGTACAGATGCACCCAGCGAAAAAAATCCTAACACAGGGTCACTCACAAAATAATGTATAGCATTAATCGGGTTGAGCGCAGTTAACACCAACGGCGTGGCAATAATATTCACAATACCCAACCCGCCAAGACAGGTGAACCACAGCACCATCACTGGGCCAAACAAACCGCCAATCCTTGCTGTGCCATATTTCTGTACAAGAAACAGTATAGCCAGCACCAGTAGTGATACCGGCAAGACATAGGGCTTTAAGGCTGGGGTGATTATTTCCAGCCCTTCGACCGCAGAGAGCACTGAAATGGCGGGGGTGATCACGCTATCCCCATAAAAAAGAGCGGCGCCAAACAAGCCCAACAGCATCAGAAATCCAGCGTATGGTTTATTGGTTATACCACGCAGTACCAACGCCATCAATGCCATGATGCCACCCTCCCCCTGATTATCAGCCCGCATGATGAATACCACGTACTTTAATGCCACCACAACCACCAATGACCAGAAGATTAAAGACAGAATCCCCAGAATATTGGCTTCTGTGATTGGCACGGGATGATGTGCGCCAGAAAAAATCTCTTTCACGGTATATAACGGGCTGGTACCAATGTCGCCGTAAACGACACCTAACGCAGACAAAGCTAGCGCTGAGGTGCTACTCTTGAGATGCTCAGACATAAAATCTCCTATAATTCAAATCGATAACCAATACCAGTTTCGGTAAGTAAGTGTGCAGGTTGTGCTGGGTCATGTTCCAGCTTTTGACGTAAATGACTCATGTAAATACGCAAGTAGTGTGCACTTTCGGTGTTATTAGGCCCCCATACTTCATGCATCAGACGGCGATGGCTCATGATTTTTCCAATATTAGAAAGTAAAACACTGAGCAATCGATACTCGATTGGAGTGAGATGAATCGCTACGCCATTGCGAGTGACACTACGCCTTATAAAGTCCACTTCAACATCTGCAAAACACATTTTGGGTGATGCCATGGTGTTTTGTAGGCGCCGACGCGTCACAGCCCGCACCCGAGCCAATAGTTCGCCAACACCAAATGGTTTAGTCAGGTAATCGTCAGCCCCAGCATCAAGAGCAAGAATTTTTTCCTGCTCTTCGATTCTGGCCGAAAGAATAAGAACAGGAATGGTTGTCCACTTGCGAAACTCCGTTACAACTTCCACGCCGTCCATGTCGGGAAGACCCAAATCCACCACTAACAAATCTGGTTTACGTGAACGTGCTTCAATCAGACCGCGCTCGCCACTCTCGGCCTCAAAGACTTTCCAACCTTCTCCTTCAAGAGCGCTCTTCACGAAACGCCGTATCTGCTGATCGTCTTCTATTAAGATGACATTACCTACCGAATTCATCATGCCTCCTCTATTTCTGGATTCACTATGGGCGGCTTACCAAGAGGTAAGCACAGGGTAACGCAAGCGCCACCCTGCGCTTGATTCACAGCTTTTATCGTGCCACAGTGCGCCTCAATAATCGCGCTACATATAGCAAGCCCAAGCCCTACACCGAGCGTCGATGATTCACTTTCACCTCGCTCGAACATATGGAACAATGACTCGGTCTTTCCAGCAGGAAAGCCAGCCCCATGATCAGAAACGTCAATGCAGGCACATTCTCCAGAAATGTACTCTCTAATTTCAATTGGACTCTCCAGCGGAGAGTACTTGGCAGCATTCTCCAGTAGATTACATAACACCCTTTCCAACAAAACGTCATCAAATTCAACTAGCGGAAAATCTGGTGCAAGTGTCACCGTGACAGGATGCTGCGCTAAAGTCGGCTTAAGTAATTTAATCGCAGAACCAATCACATCTTCAAATAATCGCCAGTCCTTGCGCAACGCCACCTTACCCGAGTGCAGCCTTGCCATTTCCAGCAAGTTACTAAGCAGATGACTCATTGCCAGCGCTTGATCGCGGATGGCAATTGCAGCATTGTGCACACTATCACTCTGCTGTGCAGTAGTAAGTGCCAATGCGTCAGCCATACCTACCAGACCTGTAAGCGGGGTTCTTAAATCGTGGGATAACGACGAAAGAACAGAACTTCGTAAGCGTTCTGAAGTTGCATCCAACTGCGTCTGCTGCGTCAACGCTACATAATGTAAACGCTCAACAGCAATGGCGACAAGGTTAACTACCGCTTCCAGCATTTCCTTGTCGACATCTCCAACATACTTTTCAAGGTTAGCTTCCAACACGCCTCTTACTTTATGGGGCGACTTTAGCGGTAAAACCAGCGTTAACGACCCTTCGTCGGATAGTTGACTTGTATTCACTAACGCGCCTTGCTTGATGGCCATATGCGCGATTGTCGTGAATGCAATGTCTTGAGATAACGAAGGAAACTCACCATTTGCATCCAATAAATGCAGTTTTGCCGTATAACCAGACCAAGCTACAAAAAGGCTTAATGCTTTTGAAATCTCATCATAGCTAGATGCGCCAGCCAAGTCGCGTGCCAGTTCATAAAGGCGCCGTGTATTCTGCTCACGATCTACAGCAGCAGCAGCATGCTTGCTTAGTTTTGCTGTCAGGTGTGCCGTAGCAAGCCCCACCGCCAGCATCACAGAAAAAGTGATTAGATATTGCGCATTGTTAACTGTGAATGAAAACCGCGGTGGCACGAAAAATACATCAAATAGTGCAACAGCTAAAATGGCTGACATAATAGCTGGACCTCTACCTAGCTTAAGTGCCACCAGAAAAACCACCAGCAGAAACAGCATGACAATATTCGCCAAATCAAGAACCTGCCTTAATGGCGTTGCTAGCATAGTAATTACCACGCAAATTAATATTGCGAAGAGGTAGTTTCGTTTTAATTGCTGAGTTTCGGAATTGCCTAGCATAGTTACCTCATTATTCTTTCTGCCTGCTAAAATAGTTATCAGATAGCATGCCTCAATTCATGCAAAAAAAGTGTAAATATTTACCTGTCTTTTTTACGTCTTATGATGCAAAACCGAATCGAAATATTATTATTTTCATTGTGATTTGCTTCATAATTTTAAGGGTTGCGTTTCAAAATGGTACATATATTGCTTAAGTATTATTACCACTACTCAAGTTCGACAAATTATTATGTCTACTAAATCAGATTCCAGTCGCGTTGCACTTACCGCCATTTATGAAATAGGTAAGATACTTAGCTCGTCGCTAGATTTACAAAAGAATCTTCGACAAGCACTGAATGTGATTGCAACCTACCTAAATATGCAGCGCGGCATGGTCTGCGTACAGACGGATTTACAAGACCTCGGCATTATTGCCTCTGTTGGTTTTACCGAAGAAGAAAGCGCGCGCGCACGTTTTGTAGTGGGTGAAGGCGTCACAGGTCGTATTTTTCAAACAGGTGTTCCGGCAGCAATTCCTAATGTGGCGCATGAGCCACTTTTCCTGAACCGTACTGGTGCAAAACGGCTTATGGAAGATCAAATCATCTCTTTTCTAGGTGTACCAATCAAGGTAGGGCGAGAAACGATTGGTGTACTCTCTTTTGAACGTAATGCCGGCGACCATTGGCATGGCTTTGAGGATGATTTGAAGCTACTAGCCATGGTGGCAAACTTGTTTGGCCAAACCATTAGGTTAAATCAACAAGTTGCAAATGACAGAGATCAATTTCAACAGGAAAACTCCCGTCTGCAAAAAGAATTGGGCAGTAAATACAATCTTGAAAATGTGGTTGGTCAATCCAAACGCATGCAGGAGGTATTTGCCGATGTGCACATGGCGGCACCTGGTAAAAGCACGATTTTACTGCGCGGTGAATCTGGTACAGGTAAAGAAGTTATTGCACGCTCCATACATTTTTTATCGGCTCGCAAAAACAAACCATTCATCAAGGTCAATTGCACAGCCCTCACTGAAAGCCTGCTCGAATCTGAATTATTCGGTCACGAAAAAGGCGCATTTACAGGTGCCCTGCAAGACCGCGTAGGCCGCTTTGAACAAGCGCATGGCGGTACATTATTTCTAGATGAAATCGGTGACATTTCACCGGCCTTTCAAGTCAAGTTACTGCGTGTTTTGCAAGAACGTGAGCTGGAGCGAGTCGGCGGCAACAAGACCATTAAAGTGGATGTACGATTGATCTGTGCGACCAATCGTAATCTGGAAGAGGCTGTGAACAAAGGCGACTTTCGTTCCGACTTGTATTTCCGGATCAACGTTATTTCGATTCATCTTCCACCGTTACGTGAGCGTAGAGATGATATTCCACTCTTGGTAGAACGTATTCTGTCTCGTTTTAATCGTGACAACAGCACTAAAATCAGCATTACTCCCGAAGCCATGCATGTACTTGGGAAATGCCTATGGCCGGGCAATGTACGTGAACTGGAAAATTGTGTGGAGCGCTTTGCAACCATGACCCATGGCAATATTATTCATGAAGTAGATATTCCCTGCCAGACAAATCATTGCCTATCTTCCACCTTATGGAAATACCAGCCCACTGGCGGCGTAATTCCAATTGCACCAATTGCTGCTGAACCGTCCCATGCCGCACATCACGAATTTCATGATGACGGTGATGACAGTGCACCACTCTCTCAAACCGAACGCGACCAACTCATTACCGCAATGGAAAAAAGTGGCTGGGTGCAAGCCAAAGCCGCAAGACTACTGAACCTGACACCGCGCCAAATGGGTTATGCATTAAGAAAGTACAATATTGAAGTTAAACGATTTTAATCAATGATTGATTCAACTCGAGCTGACAGCTACAGCTGATCACCGCATACTTCATGACGGCGACCAACTTCATTTTTATCCCAGTACAAATACACTACAACGCTTCCTAATACGACTCTCGTAGAGCAAACAATTTGTTCTGTATCTTTCGCGACAATCACATCGTTTTGTCGCAATTACGACAAGCCAAATAAGGCCATGAACCCAGCCTAACCGCCTGTTTCCTAGTATAAAAAATTAATTTAAGCAGTGGCACGTGTTTTGCATGGTGATAGGTAAATAGACTATTAAGGTCATTACCTTTAAGGGATCTCACCATGGAATCTACTCTAGACACTGCATCGCAAAATGCATCACCAAGTTTAAGTCGGTTAAAACCGCTGACTGGCATCAAGATTGAAGTGGCAGGACAACCAGAATCTTCTGGTTGCGGTACTACTGGCGGTGAAGGCAAAGCCAGCTGCGGCACATCAGATGGCCCAGATG
>DAIDAH010000168.1 GCA_027310735.1 Methylotenera sp.
TGTGCATACTGTGCAATGCTATGTTCAGGAGTCACGTCGATAAACGCTTCGTCAACAATCAGCCAGCCGCCGCGTGAGGCCAATTGTGCGTGCAAGTTTAGTAGCTCGGTGATTGAGAACAGCGTTGCCGTCGGGTTGTTTGGGTTGCAAAGTAAAAGAACATCGGCATTATTGATGATATGTGTATCGGGATAAGCCTCAAATCTAATGACTTCATGCCCGTAACGCTGCCAGGCTTTGCCATGCTCTTGATACATGAGTTGCGGCATGGCGATTTTTGAGTGTGCTCTTAACTGCGGCAAAACCTGCAAAGCTGCCTGAGAGCCAGCGGCGGCTATGGCATGTTGGCAACCATAGTAGGCGAGGGCTGCTTCGATTAAGCCGTCATTTTCTATCGGTAAGCGCTGCCATGCCGAGTGTGGAATATTTGGAATCGGATAACCATTTGGATTAATACCGGTAGATAAATCCAGCCAGTTCTCAAGCGGAATGCCGTATTGAGCTGCCGCTAGTGCCAAGTTTCCACCGTGTTCAAGCATAGTAGATTCCTACGATGGCTAAAAATAGCACTAGCCAGAGCATTACGCCATGCCTTACCAGTGTGAGTGCACGTTCAATATCATCAAGCACCGGTGCGAAGCCCGCACCTAAGGTTGGGCGTTCATGCCATTCATTGTGGTAGCGCGCTGCGCCGCCTAGTTTTACACCAAGGGCACCAGCGCCAGAGGACATCACAGGTCCTGCATTTGGGCTATCCCAAAGTGGTGCCTGCGTTTTCCAGCAGTTGAGGGCAAGTTTTGTCTTGCCTAGCATTGCGTAAGTCAGCGCAGTAAGCCGTGCTGGAATGTAATCCAGAACATCATCAAACCGTGCTGCTGCCCAGCCAAAGTAAAAAAAGCGCGGCGATTTATAGCCCCACATGGCATCCATCGTATTGGCAAGCCTAAACAGTAACGCGCCTGTGCCGCCTGCAATAAAAAACCAGAACAGCGCACCAAATACGCCATCATTACCATTCTCAAGCACGGACTCTACCGTGGCTGGAATAGGTTTTATTGCGGCAGAATCGCGACTCACCATATAGGATGCCGCCGTTTTGGCTAAAGCTTCATTGTGTTGATAAAGCGCATTTTTAACGGCACGTGCGTGGTCGTGCAAGCTTTTGTGACCGATGGCAAAGTAGAGTAGAGCGATGTTGGCAATAATGCTGGTCGATTTAAAATGACACAGCCAGTATGCCAGTATCACAAACGGGCTTAATAGCAACGTTAATGCCAGTGTGCCTACCCAACGCTGTTTGGATTTAGGCTGATTGTTGGCGGGGTTAAACCATGCCTCCAACTTAGCTGCAAGCCAGCCAAAACCTACTAAAGGATGATAACGGCGAGGTTCACCGAAGATAAAATCTAGCGCGACTGCAACCATGGCAATAGTCGGCATTATGAGATAATGAGAGTATGAAAACATTGATGATTCAGGGCACCACGTCAGACGCGGGTAAAAGTACGCTCGTTGCTGGAATATGTCGCGTATTGTACCGCAGAGGCGTCAAAGTCGCCCCATTCAAACCACAGAATATGGCCTTAAATTCAGCGGTAACAGCTGATGGCGGTGAGATAGGGCGAGCACAGGCGGTGCAAGCAATGGCTTGCGGCTTGGCTCCACATACCGATATGAATCCCGTGTTGCTCAAACCGAATACTGATACAGGCTGCCAAGTGATTATTCACGGCAAGGTCGTCGGCAACTTGGAAGCGACTGGCTACCATGCTTATAAACCAACCGCCATGCGTGCAGTGTTGGAGTCTTATCAGCGACTCAACGATGAATACGAATACGTGATTGTTGAAGGCGCAGGCAGCCCGGCAGAAATCAATCTGCGCGAGGGTGATATTGCAAATATGGGTTTTGCCGAAGCCGTGGATTGCCCAGTGGTTTTAATTGCAGATATTGATAGAGGCGGCGTATTTGCGCATATCGTCGGCACGATGGCTTTGCTTGCAGAGAGTGAACGCGCACGCGTCATCGGCTTTGTGATTAATCGTTTTCGCGGTGATATGGCTTTGTTGCAACCCGGTCTGGATTGGCTGGAGGCTGAAACAGGTAAACCCGTGATTGGCGTATTGCCTTATTTGCATAATTTGCATATCGAAGCGGAAGATGCTGTGCCTAAAAACCAAACGCCTTCCCTCACGCAGGGGGAAGGTAGGGATGTTGGTAAAGATTTACCTCACGATGCCAGCAACCCCCACCCCAGCCCTACCCCTGAAATGGGGAGGGAGTCTTTAAAACTGTGCATTATCGTGCCCGTATTGCCCCACATCAGCAACCACACTGACTTTGACGCGCTACGCCTGCACCCTCAAGTAGACTTTCAGTTTATTAAGATGGGTGAGGCGATTCCGCCTGCCGACTTAATTATTTTGCCGGGCAGTAAAAACGTGCGCGGCGATATTGAGTATTTGCATACGCATCAATGGGATGCTGCACTGACAAAACATTTGCGCTATGGCGGAAAAGTGCTGGGTATTTGTGGTGGCTTTCAAATGTTGGGTAAACAAATCCACGATCCACATGCTATTGAAGGTGAGGCTGGCACTAGCCAAGGCTTGGGTTGGCTGGACATGGAAACAACACTGGAACAAACCAAGCAACTGGTACAAACCACAGGCAAACTAGCCTTTGCCGATGCCTCAGTTACTGGTTATGAAATCCATATGGGAGTCAGCACTGGTGTTGCTTTAAATAATCCAGCGCTGATACTTAACGGTCAGCCAGAAGGCGCAATTTCACAAGACAAGCAAATCGCAGGCACGTATCTGCATGGCTTATTCGACCATGCGGAATCTTGTGCGGCTTGGTTAGAATGGGTAGGGCTGAATCATACAAGTGTTGCGGATTTCAACTATGAACAGTTACGTGAAGCCGAGCTGAATCGCTTGGCTGATTGTGTTGAGCAGTATCTGGATTGGGATAAGCTGGGTGTGTGAAATTAGCGGGTGTGGAGAGCTGCAATCATTCCCGCTACGTTTACTGTACGCCGTCATTCGTTGACTCAATTCGCCTTAAATGGCGACTCCAGCATTTTGGCGCTAGTTTCAATAAACTAGCGTGCAGTGCGTTAAGCTATGCTGGCTGAATCGCCTTAAGTATCAATGGAATCAAGGCTTCTGGCAGTTGAATTTTGCCAGCTAATGCAAATTCATGCGCACGTGGCGACATCTTTAGCCATGTTTTTTGGATGATTTTTATCCATTTGTCTTCGTCATACTCAGGGTGGCTGGTGGCGAATCCAAGCATGTAATATTGGATGAACACCAAGCCAGCTACGTCTTCGGTTAACTGCGTTTCTGGGTTAACTTTCATGCCTTTTTTGCCGATAATTGCTTGCACACGTTCGATAGTTTCATCGTCATAGCCCACTGTTTTCATTAAGCTCCCCGCGGTTTCGGCGTGAAACTTATACAAGCCTGTACGCCATTGCAGATAGCCTTGTCTATCCATAGCAAAGTCGCTGCGTGGACTTTTCCAGCGCTGAATATGCTGCGCACGCACCGCCAGTTTTACCGCTTCTGACGCTTCTGGCGCATAGATTTCTTGCATCTCAGTCATGCGCTGCGCGTAGAGCAGTTCTTTGGGATATTCTTTGCCGTTGGATACTTCGAGGTTCGGGTCTTCTGCGTTGGCTTTGTCAAAAGCCGCGATGGCGGATTGGTAGCGTTGTTGTGTCATAGGTGTTTCTTGTTTATTTAATGAGTGGTTTAGATGTGGTTTGAATGGTGTAAGGGGAGTATGGGTAAGTTTAATGTTTGAATTAAGCGGACGTGTTAGCGCTCCAGGTTGAATGAGGAGTTGTGCATATTACTTTGCATAAGAGAGCAGGCTGTCAATGTTTAATTTGAAATTAGATTGGTAGGTGAGGCGATTATCATGTTTAAAGTGTTTACCATTTTCAATGCTTTCACCATGGCTAGGTACATATTGCCAATAATATTGATGGTCAATATCTCTACCGTCCTTGCCGAGCCTATATGTTCGCCAAGCCTTGAGAAAGAAATAGCGCTTATACCAAGGCAAAGTATAGGCAAATTCAGTAACAGCAGCTTGAAGTGCAGGGAATTTGGCTTGTAGAATATCAATAATTTCAATGTCTCTTTTAGGCCATTGAGTGGGAATTGGATAGAGACCGATAAGCTCAGTGAGAATGGTGGAATTAAATTTTTTGCATGCAGTCCTAAATTCACCAAGAGTAGCATTGAGGTAAAACAGCCAAGCCCCAAAGCAAGCCAACGAAATGCTGCCGATGATATTAAATCTATATGGGGTGATAATAGTGATGAGGTTGGTCAATTCTGGCATATGTCGCTTTACATATTGTTTTTAACTTTTTTTTGTATCTTGGTTATAAGCACCAGCAAAAGATTTTAGAAGCACAACAGTAATTATAGAGACCCATGAGTCTCTATGTTAATAATTGAGTTAACTGAATGCATGGTCGCAATTCCTTGTTTTTATTTACTTAATTATACTCGCGTCTTTGTATTTAGTTGTTTATATAGAGATATAGCACGAGTTAGCTCATTCTAAATCAAGCACCTCAAACTCGAATAACCCCACCTTAACGCACCCTAAACTCCGACTTTTCAATCAGCTTAGTAAACGCTGCAAAAATCACTGGGTCGTGCTTGTGACCAAGCTCGTCGGACATGATGTCCATTACCGCGGTATGGCATTTTGCATCTTGGTAGACGCGTCTGGTGGCCATTGCGTCGTAGTTGTCTGCGATGGAGATGATTCTTGAAAAAATCGGAATGCTTTCACCTGCCAAGCGGTCTGGGTAGCCTTGCCCATTGAAAAATTCATGATGGTGCCTGATGGCTTCGGCAACGATATCGCTGCCATCTTGCTTTAGTGACAATACGATGTTTTCACCACGCTCACTGTGGCGATGCATGATGCTGAGCTCATCGTTATCTAGGCTTCCTTCTTTAAGCAGTACTTCGTCTGGAATGCCTATTTTGCCGACATCATGCAGGGCGGCAGCGGTTTTTAATAACATCAGGTCGTTTGATGGTAGCCCCAAGTGTGCACCGATTTCGGTGGAAAGATTCATTACGCGGTCACTATGCAGCCGTGTGTAGGCATCACGTTCTTTTAGGGCAATGGATAGTGCGCTGGCAAATTGGATTAAGGCTAGGTAGGTTTCATTCATTGGTGTTGTGAGCTTTTATCTTTTTTTAAATGATACACCTGCTTTTATGCGCAAAATTACTCTTTATTAAATTTACCTTGGCTGGTCACTGCATTTGCTTGCTTTGTCGCAAGTGTCCTAAATCATACATAGCTTTAAAGTTTTTAATTTCATATAACTTATTGTAAGTAATCAGTATTTTATGTTGGCATGGCTAATGCTTTAGTAGTTGCAAGCGACTACTGGAGCCTACCGTGAAAGCTATTTATTCTGTTGTTAATGATACGACCCTGCGTGATGGTGAACAGACTGCCGGCGTAGCGTTTACGCGTGCTGAAAAATTGGCCATTGCACAAGCGTTGGCTGATGCAGGTATTCATGAGTTGGAGATTGGTATTCCCGCCATGGGTGAAGCGGAGATTGAGGATATTCAGGCTATTGCCGCGTTGAATCTGCCGTGCCAGTTGATGGTGTGGGGGCGTATGACGGAGTTTGACCTTGCGGCCTGTGTTAGGTCTGGTGTGCGACATGTCAATTTATCTATTCCGGTTTCTGATTTGCATATTGAGCGTAAATTGCAGCGCAACCGTGAGTGGGTGCTGGATCAGGTGTCTTATTTTGTGAGTAAGGCTTGCGATCTTGGTTTGCAGGTTTCTGTGGGCGGCGAAGATGCTTCGCGCGCAGATCAAACATTTGTTTTGCAAGTGGCTAAGTTAGCACAGGCTGCTGGCGCTTACCGTTTTCGTTATGCCGATACGCTAGGCGTACTCGACCC
>DAIDAH010000169.1 GCA_027310735.1 Methylotenera sp.
TATATTCTGGCCTTGAGCCTCCTGTCACCATTATTGTTCCCGCATATAACGAAGAGGCTACGATCGTCGCTTCCATCCGATCAATATTACATATGAATTACCCGAGATTTGAAATTGTCATTGTTAATGATGGGTCAAAGGATGGTACGTTAGATGAACTAAAAAACAAATTGTCACTTATTTCATTTCCAGAAGCTTATCGCTCACGTTTGGCTACTAGGGCTGTGCAAATGGTTTATCAATCCACAAAGCATCCAAATATAAGAGTCATCGATAAAAAAAATGGTGGTAAAGCAGATTCAATTAATGCTGGCATTAACATTGCACGATATCCATTATTCTGTGTAGTTGACGCGGACAGCGTATTGCAGCCAGATAGTTTGAGAAAAGTCGTCCAACCTTTTCTGGAAGACAAGCGCGTCGTTGCATCAGGAGGCACTATTCGAGTTGCCAATGGCTGCAAGATCAGTGGGGGCTTTATCAGCAAGATAGGTCTCCCAAGTAACTTGTTGGCAATGATGCAGGTGGTCGAGTATATACGAGCCTTTTTGATGGGAAGGCTTGGTTGGTCAGTCATTGATGGGCTGTTAATTATTTCTGGAGCATTTGGAGTATTTCATAAAGAAACAGTGATTAGTGTAGGTGGCTTCCGTCATGATACCGTGGGAGAGGATATGGAACTCATCGTACGGATTCATCGAATGATGAGGCAACAAAAAAGAGTCTATCGAATAGTGTTTCTTCCAGACCCTGTGGCTTGGACTGAAGTGCCTGAGGACTTGCATACGTTGATGAGTCAACGCACGAGGTGGCAGAGAGGATTGTCAGAAAGCTTGATTGGAAACTTTGGTTTAATGTTCTCACGAAATGGAGGCACACCAGGCTGGCTTGCATTTCCTTTTATGGTGATTTTTGAATGGCTTGGCCCCTTGGTGGAAGTGACAGGTTATATTTTGATGTTCATTTTTATCTGGCTTGGTTATATTTCTTGGCCAGTATTTATGGTGTTTTTGCTTGCTACGATAGGGCTCGGCATTCTAGTTTCTATTACAAGTTTATTATTAGAAGACATGAGCTTTAATCTATATGACCAGCGTAGGCAATTGTCATTACTCATTATTGCATCCGTGGTGGAGAATCTTGGGTTCCGGCAACTAAACTCATTTTGGCGATTGATGGGATTAATTTACTGGCTATTTGGCCGTAAAAGAAAATGGGGGAAAATGCGACGCTCTGGGGCTTGGCAAAAGAATCTAGTAAGACCATCTTAATGAAATTGTTACTTATTGCTTTGCTGATTATTTTCACCGAAACGCAGGCCCATGCAGATTGGTTGTCGGTATGTCACAACCAGCCAGCTTCTGTAATCCAGAAAAAGAACAACGATCGTATCGCATATTATTTTTCACCAGATGAAAGCGTTACCTTACTACAAATCACAAAAAAACCTTTAGAAATTCAATGTAAGCAAATTGAGGTTGGCATAAGTGGTGGAGATATTTTATGGGCAGGTTTTGCACCCAATGTCACTCCTAACATGACAAATATTGCACTGCAAGGATCGACAAAGGATGAGCGATTTCTTGTTAGTGAAGTGATTCTGCCGGACGTAGCCAATGTCGCTACTGAAGAAAACTCCATTCAGAAAAAAACCTCAGGTCAAGTCAATCATAGTAAACCTTTGAGCAGATCTGCTTGGTTTTGGTCACCAGATTTATGGATAGATACACCAGAGAAGATTTTTGATGTCACATCTAAATTTGGTATCAATCGTATTTACATCTCGATACTAACTCTCCATGGGGAGGTGAGTCACGCCACTGAACTGCATAAATTTATTCAGTCAGCACACTTTCATGGCGTTCAAGTATGGGCTGTACTTGGTGATCCTCGCGCTATCATGAATGAGGGTGTATCTGCATTTTTATCGGCAACAGCTGCATATACTGCATTCAATAATGAGGCAATTCCAACAGGAAGATTGAAAGGACTTCAACTGGATATTGAGCCATATTTGATACCAGGATACTTGCAGAATCCTGAAGCGTGGCTGTCAAGATATGCAGATGTCATTAATAACATACATCGAACTGCGCCAGCACTACAAATTGATATAGTAGTCCCTTTTTGGTTTGATCCAGATACCCCGCAAGTAGCTTCAATGCTAGGTAATGTGACTGATAGTATTAATCGAATTACGGTGATGGATTACCGTACGGATCCTGCTCAAATTATGCATTTCGCTACCCCCTTTTTGAATTGGGGCATGCATAACAGAAAGGCCATAGATATTGCGTTAGAAACACTGCCTATGGTACAGGAGGATAGACGCCATTATCGACAAGCCGATGCTGGGGAGTTGCTGCAACTGCAAGTTGGGGGACAGTCTGTATTGATATTATTGAAGGATGTTTATAAGCATAACGAATCTATAATGAGCTATCGCTACACTTATACTAGGATTATAGATGGCACAGACATTAGTTTCTTTAAAACAAAAGGAGCTTTTAAGGAGCTAATGACCCCATTGGAAGCTGAGCTAAATCTGTGGCCGTCTTTTTCTGGTTTGGCTATTCATGGTTTGGATCAGTGGTAGCATCTCATCTAAATTAAGCGACTAAGCTAATTGCTGGCAATTTCTTGTTCAATGAGCCATTTGCCTCCAACCTCTTTCATAATTAGCGTTTTAATTGTAATGATTGGATTGTGATCTCCGTGATAAGACTGCTTAAAAGTTACGTTAGCGTGACTATCATCCAAGTATTTGACTTTGATATCAGATAACTCAACGCTAATTCTAAATACCTTAGTAATGCGATTGATACGTTGTTGCTCCCATGCTTTACGACTTTGACCTTTCGCGGGAATGAAGTCAGCACTGTAACTTGCAAAGTATTGATCAAGATTTTTTGATGACCACGCCTGAGCCCAATTATTTACTGAAATAGTTAAAACCTTATAATTTTTCACTGAGCTTATGATGGATCCGGATATCTTCAAGGCACTTGAGTTATTTGAGCTTGCGATTGCATTTGGCTCTCTAGATGCAATTGATGTTTTATTGCCAGCATCAATTTGAGCAGATTTAATATGTTTTAAAATACTCGCTGCTTCAGTATTTTCAGGGTTGATTAACAATGCATTCTCAAAATGAATCGCAGCATTTTTTAATTCACCTTGGCGATAAAGAGCAATCCCTAACCCTGTTAAAGCACTTTCATTTTTAGGCTGAATTTTAATAATTGATGAGAAAATTTGTACGGCATTAGTCAGTTTGTTTCCTTGTAGATCACAATATCCAAGTCCAACATTCATTTCAGTAGAGTATTTTGTAAATTCAGCTAAAGAGGAGAAGCGTTTTCGTGCCTCATCAATCTTGCCTTGATGATACACAACCCAAGCATAGAGTAACTTTGCGGCTGGGGGCTGATTTAACATGCTGTCCAGAACATTCCGGGACTCATCATAGTAACCTTGATTGTAAAGTTGTTCTGCTTTATCAAGTTCAAGTGCCGACTGGTTTCTTTCACCCTCTTTGAACATATACCGACCGGCTTTTATTTTCTTCTCTTCAAGCAGCTTGTTAACCACCTTGACTCGATGAATCCCAAGGTAGCAATGCACATAGACCTTCCCCTTAGCTGATGCAATTGCATCAGCTGCTAAGGCTGCATTTTTGTCATAATTCACCCCCATTTTATGACCAAGAATACTTATCATTGGGAAGTTAAGAAATTCAATCTGTTCACTTTTTGCAAGTTGACGCTCCTTATCAATTAAGGTGTTTTCATATGGGAGCGTAGGGTCGAGTAGGCTGATGATTTTTATGACGCCATTTTTTTTCAACTTTTCAATGTCACTTAATCCTGGATATGGACCAATAATAACATTGGTATCGACATCTGATATCTCGCCACGGAAAGCACGTATTATTGGGTTTTCAGGGGTAATAAGTACTAAATAGCTTAATAAGCTGGCTAGTATCGACCACGTGATTAATTTTAATAACATTCAGCTTCTCCCTGATCATCTAGGAGTAATTATACTCTCACTATAATTTGCATCATCCAGCAAAGGCTGCATATCCATTTAGGATTCATTTCGCCGTATATCTGATACCCTTTATTTAACTTTCTCCGCTCTAGTTCTGGCATTCTGATATTTTTATCAAAAGTGGTTAAGTCCAAAGTCATCGTAATGAATGCTGTCCTAGTTAAAAAGGCATGCCAAAGAAGGATCTGATAAATAAAAGAATTAAAAGATGAGCTCTGAAAAGCAATCTGTGCCAATTCGATGAATGAGACTTATTGGCACGACTAATGGTGTAAGTAGTAATGGTAGTACTATGACACTAAAAGCAACAACTTAAGATTTCTAAACGCGCATAGGTGTTGGCGGTTACTTACGAGCGATGGCGGATAAATGTTATTTAAACTCATAATTCATTGGTACTGTGTTCGACTCACAGGCGGCACCATAAAATCAAAGAGTTCGCTTAATGGCTAACTTTTTCCTATAGGAGGGTCTGGATTTAATTGACGTGTCTTTTGTAGGTGTTCTGGATATAGAGACTTACATCGTTGTATCCCATATACGTACACAATTTCGCCCAGCAGCTTTTGCTGCATACATAGCTTTGTCTACGCGGTCAATGGACGTTTCAACAGGTGTGGCAGGGTCAAGTAGTGTTATTCCAAATGATGCTGTGATGTGGATAGGCTCTTTACCTTTGACGCTTATTGGCATAGACGCAAACTCTTCTCGTAAACGCTCAACCATATTAAAGCCAAGTGTCAGTTCGGTGTGCTGTAGTAAAAGCAGAAACTCTTCCCCTCCGTAGCGGAAAACTTTGTCATAGGGTCGGATATGTTCAATGAGGTAGTGAGCAGAAGCAGTTAGCACATTGTCTCCTGCAAGGTGCCCGTGGAGATCATTGATAACTTTGAAGTTATCCAAATCAACCATGACAATGCAGCAAGACTGTAGCTCACGTTTTATTAACTCTTGCTGCTCTCGAAGCGCAGGTAAAATGCCTGTTCGATTAATAGCTCCTGTAAGCGAGTCATGGTTATATAGTGCATTTTCCAACTCACGTTCCAAGGCGGAAATCTCAAGGCGCATTCGGTCGAGTGAGTTAGAAAAGTTGTCAAAATCAAAAGTGACAAGCGGTTTACCTTCACTTGTTTCGATTAGCAGTTTTGCCGCTAATTGATGCATGAACTTATGTGCTTTTCCTAATGCGATGTAACCTGATCGATTGCGTAGCTTACTGGATCTTTCGCTGTAGTACCATTGTCCGAAGCGACATTTATGATGGGATTCTGAGCAAATGTCATGTTGGTCTGCAGGCAGTCGGCAAGCGAGCACACGAACCATTGCAGCATGCCACAGTTGGTGGTGAAAGCGGGCTTGCTCCAGTTGGGAAAGCATATCTTGCAGGTCTTCTCGGGTGATGTCGTAGAGTTCCATTTCCGTGCTCCCTTGGTTCTATATCGGATTCTGAAAAGCGTTAAGAAATAGAATTTTTCACTCCAAATATCTTAAAATAAGTTAGAAAACTTCTATTTTTTTTGTTGTGGGGACAAGAGGTCTTACAACTCTACACACACTGAAATAACAAGTCTTATTGTTATTGTTAAATGGGTACATAAAACAGAAGAAGATCTAATTTTTAAGCATAATTTACAATAACAATCCGGTTCGATAAATGCGTGTGAGCACGTATAGCTGCGGATTAAAGAAAACTTATAAAGTCAGTTGTCGGAAGCTTTGATTGGTAGAAAATTGACATACAGGGAAAGTTTTCCCATTGCGACTTGGATGTTTCGATAGTTTGCCTCTTAAGTTAGTGAAACCTGCACACAAATTGACACTAACGCCAATGCTGGCTTTTGAATGTTCTGTTTTTACCTTGGTTTAGGTTATATT
>DAIDAH010000016.1 GCA_027310735.1 Methylotenera sp.
ATCTTCCAGTAACATACTTTCTGTCAGTTCTAGTTTAAGTAGCATTGGATCAATCGCATACTTTTCTATTGAAGCTCGAACTTGTGAGACGAAGTCTTCCTGACGGAATTGTTTTGCACTGACATTTACTGATAATGTGAGATGCTTTGTAGGCTCGGTCTGTTGCCATAATTGAATTTGGGCGCATGCAGTATCCAGTACCCATTGCCCAATAGGTAGAATAAGCCCTGTTTCTTCTGCTAGTGGAATGAAATGAAATGGGGAGATCATGCCTCTCTGAGGATGTGACCAACGAATCAGAGCTTCAGCACCCAAAGGCGCACCAGCATTGTCGACCTGAATTTGGTAATACAATTGAAATTGCTGCTTATCAAGTGCTTTGCGTAATTCTTGCTCTAGATCTACGCGAATATTGATGGCATCCTGCATATGAGGATCAAAGAAGCTTAAGCGATTCCGCCCGGATTTTTTAGCCTGATACATGGCAATATCTGCATGTTTTAACAAGCTTTCCTGAGACTGTCCGTGGTTGCTGAAAAGTACGACGCCAATGCTCGGTGTTGTTTGGTATTCATGTGTGCCAAGCAGGTAGGGGAGATTAAGCGCATTGAGAATTTTTTCTCCAATCACTTCAGCTTGCTCTGCAGCCTCCATCTCCAGCTCACTTAAATCTTCCAATAGCACTACAAACTCATCACCACCTAAACGCGCAATCGTATCGCCATCACGTACGCAGGCAGTCAAGCGTTCGGCAACTTGTTTTAGCAGTAAATCACCGATGTCATGGCCGAGCGTATCATTCAGGGTTTTAAAATGGTCGAGATCGAGAAATAACACTGCGCCATCGTTGTTATTACGTATGCTGGAAGCCAGCGCCTGATTGAGTCTGTCCATGAGCAAGCGGCGATTAGGTAGTTGTGTCAGCGGGTCATAGAGGGCAAGATAACTACTTTGCTCTTCAGCTATCCTGCGTTGTGTGATGTCGGTACGAATGGAAATATAGCTGTTTGGCTTGCCGTCATCCCCCATAAAAGGGGCTATTGTGGTGTCAACCCAATAGAGGTGACCATCTTTTGCGCGGTTACACACTTCATCATGCCAGGCTTTACCCGTAGCGACGATGCGGTACATCTCCTTAAAGAAACCCTTGGGGTGATATCCAGAGTTCAGTATGGCATGATCCTGCCCGATTAACTCATCTAAAGAGTAACCGCTGATTTCACAGAATTTTTCGTTAGCATAAGTGATATTGCCTTGTACATCAGTCACGGCAACAATGGCATGTTTATCTAAAGCGAACTTCTGGTGCTTTAGTTCTTCAAGAGATTGTTTTGCTTGCTGCTCGCTTAGTCGCAGTGCATACTCAGCCTGCTTATAATCTGTGATGTCATAAGCTGTACCAACCAGCTCAGTGGGTTCACCATTTTCGCCATAAACAACATACATGCGGTCCGACAACCAGCGTACTTGGCCATCGCTACGAATAATTCTGTATTCCAACTCTGTTTTTCCAAGGTGGAAAATTTGGTTGGTAGATGCTTTGACGCGTAGTTTGTCATCCGGATGGATGAATTTAAACCACAGTTCAGGGTCACGCATAAATGCTTGTTGAGTCACGCCATAGAGCCTTTCAGTTGCTACACTAATGTGGCGTAGCTGAAAGTCAGGTGCGCTAGCAGACCAGATAATTTCATCGAGTGAGTCAAGAATAGTCACGAAATGATTTTCTGTTTTGCGTATCGCGGCTTCTGCTTGTTTCCGCTCAGATATATTGGCGAATAAGCCTACATATTGTGTTGTTTCGCCGTTAGCATTCTTAACTGCAGTGATAGTTAATTGCTTCTGGTAAGTACTGCCATTCTTGTGCTTGTCCCATACTTCACCACTCCATGAGCCTTGACGGTCTATTTCTTGCCACATTGCGGCATAAAAACCTTCGTCATGTTGACCAGAGCTTAGCATGCGCGGATTTTTACCTATCACTTCTGCTTCGTTATAGCCGGTGATTTTTTCAAAAGACTGATTGACGCGGATGATATTCGCATCAGCATCGGTAATCATGATGGCCTCAGAAGTTGCAAATGTAGTCGCTGCAATTTTCAATTGATCTTCTGCAGCCTTACGATCGGTGATGTCATGTGTGATGGCTAATTGCATTGTTTGACCATTACTTTGCAGGGGTACTGCATTTGTTTCCAGCCATAGCGGTTTACCTTTGAGGCTTTGCGCTTTGAATTGCATTTGCACAGACTCACCAGCGAGTACTCGTTGGTGCATTTTGATAAAGTCATCTTGAAATTGAGGTGCAACGATGTGCACAACGTTGTGACCAAGAACCTGCTCAAGTGAGTCAGCTTCAATCAATGCCAATCCCGCAGGGTTCATCAGGACCAGATTCCCTTCTACATCAATAATTTTTATACACTCAGGCTCACTTGCTATGATGGTGCGTAAGTGCAACTCACTTTCTTTGAGCTTCATTTCATTTTGTTTGGTTTCATTGACGTAGGTTGCTAGAGATATACCAACACCAGATAGCGTCAGCATGTAAATCCAGTAGTTGTAAAGTGATGTTTGGGAAATATCTTGAGTAAACGCGCTGATTCCAGGATATGCACCTGACAGTGCTTGCATGGCGATTATCAGCACTGCTAATGTTAGACAACGCAAATCTAAGCGTATGGCTACCCATGACACAAAGGCAAACATGATATAGCCGGTGTATATGCCGCTAAAATACATATTAAACCAGTTATGAAAAACAATTTGACCTACAATGAAGGTGCTGGCTAGTAGCAGCATAGCCTCCTGTTGTTTTTTAAGTGTGTATTGCGGTGTTTTAGTGTGCCACCATACCAAAGCAAAGGGAACTAGCAAAACAACCCCTAACGTATCTCCCATCCACCAGTGCAATGCACTTTCTAAATAACCGGCTGAGTTGATAACGCCTGCCAGTTGTAAGTTCAATGCGCCAATAAGTGCGCCAACTATATTTGCAATTGCACTGAAGCTAATTAGACGTAGGTAGCTTGAAAGCGAGCTAAGAGCAAATGGCGCATGAGTACCTCGCGAGAGCAACCGAAAACCTAAATACGCTTCAAGCGTATTGGCCAGAATAAAGCCGCTACTTATCCAAAGTGAATAGCTGGATACGATATTTAGTAAAAATGAGCCAAGTAAAATTCCCCAGAGGTAACGCTGCCCACCAATAAGCAATGCAGCAAGCGCAATGCCGCTGCCAGGCCAGATGATGCTTACAACACTGTGGTTGGTAATTAAGTGTTGAATCAACATGCCAGACAGCATGTAAAGCGCAGCAACGCCGACCTGTTTGAACCAGAAATTTACGGGGCTATTTTTTTGATTCATTTTAACCTAACGATATTTCATGTTTTGAATTGCTGAGAGCACGAAATATATTGTAATTTTCACGACTACATTAAGTGCAGCTAAGAATTTAATGATCAAAGCCGCGCTTTATTAGTTAAAACTCTTCCCAATCACCATCATTTCCAGCTGACTTCGCAATTGTTTTTATTGGAGCTGGTCTTGACGGAGCTCTGGTAGCGACTGATCGTAAAGCTGGTTTTGATGCTGTAAATCTAGCAGCAGAGTGTGATGTTGACTTTTCTTTAGAGCGTGAGTTTGCACCACTCAGCCTAAACGCACTCACGGTCTCAATCAAGCCCACCGCCTGCTCAACCAAAGACTCAGCCGCAGCCGCCGCTTGCTCAACCAAGGCCGCATTCTGTTGCGTCACTTCATCCATACTCGTCACTGCAGTATTCACCTGATCAATCCCAGCACTTTGTTCCACAGAAGCCGCAGTGATCTCGCCCATGATGTCCGTCACACGTTGTACTGAACTCACAATCTCCTGCATGGTGCTACCCGCAGTTTCTACCTGCTTAGTTCCTTCGGCAGTTTTACTCACAGAGTCCGTAATCAGTTCCTTGATCTCTTTTGCAGCAGAAGCGGAGCGTTGTGCCAGATTACGCACTTCACCTGCCACGACCGCAAAGCCTCGGCCTTGTTCACCGGCACGGGCTGCTTCAACCGCTGCGTTCAACGCGAGAATGTTGGTCTGGAAGGCAATACCGTCAATCACGGAGATGATGTCTTCAATCTTTTTAGCACTGCTGTTGATCGCACTCATGGTGCTGACCACTTCAGATACGACTTTGCCGCCTTTGACGGCAATACCTGAGGCGGCAATCGCAAGCTGGTTGGCTTGTTTAGCATTCTCGGCATTGTTCTTCACTGTTGAAGCGAGCTGTTCCATGCTGGCTGCGGTTTCTTCCAGTGATGAGGCTTGTTGTTCTGTTCGGCTGGAAAGGTCGTTGTTGCCGGAAGCAATCTCACCGGCAGCGGTGTTGATGGTTTCACCGGATTCACGGACTTGTATAATGACTTCGGTCATTTGATCCATGAGGGCATTCACGCCATCACACAGACTGGCAATCGCACCAATCTTGCCGTCAAGGGAAACACGGTTGGACAGGTCTCCATCTTTGGCGGCTTCGATGACGTTTTGGGTTTCTTCGACAGCTTCGGCAAGAGCCGCTGCATTTTTATGTTGTTCGGAGATGTCAGTGGCGTATTTGACGACTTTGAAGGGCTTGCCGTTGTCCATGATCGGGTTGTAGCTGGCTTGCAGCCAGACTTCTTTGCCGCCTTTGCCAATGCGTTTGTATTGGCCGGTATCGGCTTCGCCGCGGTTAAGCTTGTCCCAGAAGGCTTTGTAGTCTGGGCTGTTGCGATAGGTGGGTTCAACAAACATGCTGTGGTGGTTGCCGACGATTTCTTGTTCGGTGTAGCCTGTGAGGTTGGCGAAGTTGGCATTGACGGCGGTGATCTTGCCGCTGAGGTCGAATTCAATCACGCCTTGGATTTTATCAATGGCGGCTAACTGACCTGCATTGTCTGCGGCTTGTAGTTTCTGTGCCGTGATGTCGATGGTGTAGTTGACGATTTTATAAGGTTTGCCGTTTAAATCAAAGATCGGGTTGTAGGAGGCTTGGATCCAGACTTCTTTACCATCTTTGGCTATACGTTTGTATTGTCCTGCATCGCTACCGCCTTTAACTAGCTTATCCCATAACGTATTGTAGGCTGGGCTCTTGGCATAGGTTGGGTCTAGTACCATGCTGACATGTTTACCGAGTAGCGCTTGCTCGGTGTAGCCAAGCATGTTGAGATAGACATCGTTGGCTTTGAGAATCGTACCGTCCAAACCAATTTCTACCACGCCTTGTGATTTGCTAATAGCGGTCATCTGTCCTTCAAAGTCTGCATTTCTAAGTTTTTGCTCAGTGATGTCTGTGGCGTATTGCACTACTTTGTAGGGTTTGCCAGCAGCGCAGAGAATCGGGTTGTAGGAGGCTTGCAGCCAGACTTCCTTGCCGTTTTTATTAATACGTTTGAATTCGCCTGTGACCGCTTCACCGCGATTGAGTTTCTCCCAGAAGGCTTTGTAGTCTGGACTGTTGCGGTAGGCTGTGTCTACGAAGTTGCTGTGGTGTTGACCAACGGCTTCACTGAGCTTGTATCCAAGCACATTCAGGAAGATGTCGTTGGCTGCTATCACCGTGCCATCCATGTTGAATTCAATGACGCCTGTGGAGTTGCTGATGGCGGCTAACTGGTTTTCGTATTGGGTCGATTGTTCTTTGACTTTGTTGGCAAGTTCGTGCTGTTCGTTCTCATTGACACTCAGCATCGTTTGCATAATTTTTAATGATCGCAATACCTTACTAATTTCATCATTACATGGTACTTCAATGGCTGAGTTCAACTTGCCTGATGAAATAGCACCAAATACTTCAATAGACCTTTCCAGAGGCTTGGTAATAGTGCGCATCACAAGTAAGCCAAGCCAAAAAAGCATCACAATCACAAATATGAGTCCACCCACAGTCAGCTGACTAATCAAATTAAAATGCGTAATTGCGGCTGCGTATATTTTACTTGCCTCATCGTTTTGGAACTTAATCAAAGCAGCAATATCTGGCGCAGCCGCGGCGTATAGCTCACGCGCTTTAACCGCGAATACTTTAGTTTGCGCGTAATCATGAGCACGTAATGCTTCGATTGCTGGCTTCAAACCTTCCTTGACAAATTTTCCACGACTCTCGATAAACTTATTAGCAAGTATTTTTTCTTCTGGCGTTAAGTTGGTTGTCATGTAACCATTCCATAAGCCACTAATAACTTCAATATTATGCTCAACTGCATCTGCTGATTTTTCTGCCACCTCTACATCTAGGATGGGAGCTCCATCAGTTGCAACTATAGTCGCTTCACTCAATGCTGTTCTTAAATAGGTTCTATTCTCTAACATAAGGTTAGAAATTTTCCCTAAATCTCCCACTGGGATCATGCGGTCATCATGAATCTCTTTAAGACTGTCATTTGCTTTTGATAGTTCGTAGAGACCTAATCCAGCTTGTGTTGCAGCCACGACCACAGCCATACCTATAAGTGCCATCAAGCGCTGAGCAACACTGAATCTTTGAGACATCTTTTTAAACTTATACAATAAGTTGTTCTGTACGACTTTGCCATCGACAATACTTAAACCATTCGCCTTGCCATCTTTAAACAAACGATAGGCATTTACAGCAGCTTCAACTTGTTGACGTGTTGGTTTTCTGCGCGCAGATAAATAACCCGTAACTTGACCGTTGTCGAAAATAGGTGCGGCACTGGCCTCAACCCAATAAAAATCACCATTCTTGGTGCGATTCTTAACCATGCCAGTCCAAGGCTTATCGGCTTTTAAAGAACGCCACATATCCTCGAATGCCTCCTCTGGCATGTCCGGATGACGTACAAGGTTATGACTTTTACCGAGAAGCTCAGCTTCGCTGAAACCACTGGTCTTTATAAAGTCTTGATTGGCATAAGTTATGATGCCTTTGAGATCTGTCTTGGTCAGCATAAACTCTGACTCGTCAAACATAATCTCAACATTAGTGACGGGCATATTGATTTTCATGATTGTTCTGCTCTAACTTTACAAAGTTTGAAATTTTGAAAGTGTTAAATATTTGCTATTGACGAAAGCAATATTTATTATGAATTAATAGCCAAAAGCATATAGTGATGCATACTTTCCAGACTTAATATTTGCCAATCATTTGTGAGTTAAAGTTTTCTTAAAGTCGGCACCTACCTGTATAGCAGTATGAACAAAATATCGACTGAGAAATATCCACTTTAATATCAGCAGTACAACAAGTTTACATCTATGACATACTTAGTGCGAACTAGATACGCCGTTTTAACACAACCTTTAGTGAATAGCGCTATCTAAAAGCGCCATATCGTCACTACTCATCAATTGCTCAATGTCCACAAGAATCAGCATTTGCTGTTCAACAGTAGCTAAACCTACAATATATTTAGTATCAATACTCGTAACTAAAGAAGGTACGTCACGAATTTGATCATCTTGCAAAGCCATTACATCTGATACGCCATCAACAACAATACCAACCACACGGCCACTTAAATTAAGAATAATCACAACTGTAAATTCGTCGTACTCAACCTTGCCAAGATGAAACTTGATGCGTAAATCAACAATCGGAACAATCTTTCCCCGAAGATTTACAACACCCTTGATGAAGTCTGGCGTGTTGGCAATTTGTGTGACGGCGTCGTAACCACGAATTTCCTGTACCTTCAGAATTTCTAATCCATACTCTTCAGTGCCCAACACAAAAGTGAGATATTCACCCGCTGCGCTTTTTGTTCTGGCGCTAGCTTTGCTATTATTGGTGCTAGTTGCTGCATCTGTACTCATTGGGTTAACTCCTTAAGCATTACTTGATTTGATATTGTTGCTAGTATAATTTGAGAATGGTGGCGCGCCGGTTAAATAGTTAGTTGCTTGCCCCATTTGAATAAGTGCTGCGACATCTAGAATTAATGCTACACAGCCATCGCCCATAATTGTCGCACCGGAAACGCCTGGTACTTTTCTATAGTTAGTTTCCAAGCTCTTAATTACGACTTGCTGCTGACCGACTAGGCGATCAACAAACAAGGCTGATTTTTTGCCATCTGCTTCAAGTAGCACTAAAACACCTTCAGTAGGATCAGTAATATCAGTATGCTGATTAAATAAACTGTGTAGCGCTATAATCGGCAAATACTCGCCTCGTACATGCACCATGCGACCTTCACCCGTAACCGTTTTAATGTCTTCAGCACGAGGCTGCAAGGTTTCTACAATGAGATTGAGCGGTATAACGTAAATACTCTTACCTAGAGATACTGACATGCCATCTAATATCGCTAATGTAAGTGGTAGTGCAATTGAGATGGTTGTGCCATAACCTAGCGCAGAACGAATCTCCACTACACCGCCCATGGCAGATATGTTCCGTTTAACCACATCCATACCCACACCTCGACCGGAAACATCAGTCACTACTTCGGCGGTTGAAAAGCCAGGTGCAAAAATAAGCTGAAAGACTTCGGTATCAGTCATATTTTCACTGACGGCTAAGCCATTGCTTTGTGCTTTTGCTAATAGTTTCTCACGATTCAAGCCAGCACCATCATCAGTGACTTCAATTACAATGCTGCCACCTTTATGTGCAGCAGATAAGGTTAAAACACCAGCTTCGCCCTTGCCAGCGGCTTTACGCTTTTCTGGCAATTCAATGCCATGATCTACACTATTGCGCACCAAGTGCGTAAGCGGATCAACAATGCGCTCAATCAAACCCTTATCTAGTTCTGTCGCAGCTCCAACAGTAACAAACTCTACTTTCTTACCTAATTTAGCAGCTAAATCACGCACCATACGTGGGAAACGAGAGAACACAAAATCCATAGGCATCATGCGAATGGACATAACCGACTCTTGCAAGTCGCGAGTATTACGTGTGAGTTGTCCAACGCTGTTGATTAATGGCTCATGCTCAACGGGATCAAGCATACTGATACGTTGCTCTATCATAGCTTGCGTTATGACCAACTCACCAACGAGGTTAATGAGTTGATCGACTTTTTCAATTCCAACGCGAATAGATGAGGTTTCTGCGTTAGCGGCTGGTGCTTTGTCTGACTCACGGCGCGCAGGAGTAGCTTTCTTTTCGACACTGTCAGCTTTAGCTGACGTAGACATGCTCGCGGCTGCAACATGCACTTCAGCATGTGCATTTTCGCTGGCAATTACTTCAGCTGATGGCACGGTATCATCACCTACCAGTTGAACTACCGCTGCGTCTGCATGTGGCTTAAATGGCGCAAAAAAACCATACCCCTCTTCCACATCATCCTTACCATCTACCGAAAATAATCCGTAACCAACCTCTTCTTCAATGGCTACTTTTGACTTAGATTCTGTTTTTTCAGTACCTGATTCCACTTCTAGAGCAGATTCAACAATGTGTTCTGGCACAATAGTCGGTGTATCTGATGCCAATGTAATAACCAAATCATCAGGATCAAGAACAAAGGAACAGATTGAAATAATATCATCCTGAGTTGAGTCTGTCGTTAAAGCAATAACAAAACGACCATTGGCTTGTTTAGTTGAAACCGCATCTCCTAGTAAACCAAGCTCTTCCTGTAAGTTATTAGCATCTTTTTCTGAAATCTCTGGCAATGCAATATTGAAACGATTCAAGCCATCTGCTGGAGCCGTGACAACTTCAGGTTTCTTCTCCTCAACAACAGGGGCGGCCACTGGTGCTGGAGCCTGTGCGACAGCAACTGGCTTAATTACAACACCACCAGCTTCTGATAAAGACTTCAAAACAACTTTAACATCAGCAACCTGATCTTGATCAACATCAGTCGCTAAGCGGTGTCCATCCAGTTCCATTTTTAAAACATCTTTTGCTGATAAAAATGCATCCACATGCTCTGCCGTAAGCGCCATTTCATGCTTGCGGATTTTATCCAGCAAGTTTTCAAGGACATGAGTGATTTCAGTCATATCCATGAACCCGAAAGTCGCTGCGCCGCCTTTTATCGAGTGAGCTGCACGAAAAATCGCATTTAACTCTTCATCGTCAGGACTATCTAAATTAATGCCTAACAGTAGACGTTCAGCTTCTGCCAACAACTCTTCAGCCTCATCAAAGAAGACCTCGTAAAACTGACTCATATCTATTGTCATTGTTGTACTCCGTTTATATATTCATCTAACTAACTATGAGCCTGATTTGACATCTAATAGCCTTTAACAAGCTTCGCATACATACTTTCTCGCCTTTTGATTAAATCAAAAGACTTGGTTCATTAAGATCCGATCACTTTTTGCACGACTTCAATAAGGCGTTTGGGGTCGAAAGGCTTAACTAACCAGCCATTAGCGCCAGCCGCTTTACCTTTAGCCTTCATCTCATCACTTGATTCTGTTGTCAACATTAAAATCGGCACACTTTTATAGGAACCCAATGCACGCAGATTCTTAATGAGCGTTAAGCCATCCATAATAGGCATATTCTGATCCGTAAGCACAAGATCTACGGTTTTTTCTTTTGCCTTATTTAAGCCATCCTGTCCATCCACCGCTTGTACAACATCGTAACCTGCAGCTTTAAGACTAAAGGCCACCATCTGACGAAGGGAGCCTGAATCGTCTACTGCTAGAATTGTTTTTGCCATTTCTTTACTCACTTAATTTTCGTTATTAAAAAACACCCTCATTATTAAATTCAAGGCGTTTTGAGGTGTAACTTGCTTTTTCTTGACCGTAGTTTAGTTCAATAGCAACTAGCTGAAATTTTAAAATAAATCAACGTCTCCTGTTACCATATTCTGCTGGTCAACTGAACGTCTTAAGCCCCCGGAGAGTGCATGACTACCAACATGTAAGCTGTGACTCATATCGTCAAGGAACTTGGCTATTTCATCATGTTCGTGCGAAGGATCCATTTCATTACCATGCGTAGCCAACTCTTGCAAAAGATCCCTCAAACCATTCACACGTCTAATCGTTCGAGTTAACAACTGACTAGTCATATCTTGGAACTGCATTGCAGTAACTGCTGAGTTGACCTCGTTGCCAATCTCTTTCGTCAGATTGTCTAACAAGTCAACTTCTTCTTGCTTGAAATGATGAATGGCCATCAAAGAATCAAGCACCTGCTGCTGTTTGGTTACCGCCTCATGCACAGCCATAAAGCTAATACTTAGCTTATCAATAGCGCCACTTAGCAAAATTGTGGTTTGCATTAGGTCAGCCTCAACCTCAACTAAATGCTGCTTTCCATGATCAGACACAGCAGCTAGCAAACTTCTTAATTCAGTAATTGGCAATGGTTTCATTTCCATACAATAATGTTCCTTGGCGCATCGTGCAATCAATTGTACCTACAATGAGATTCAAGTGAACAATAGTTAAAGTTACTTTACTGCTATTGATGCTTTCATTAATCTTAATGTATTAGTAATTAAGGATTCAATACCGCATTATGAATTTCAGATTTAGTTGCATCTGTCGCTACATTAACTGCCGCACTATCTAACATTGCATTCTCTTCAGCCTGCTTATTCATCACAATAATACTAATACGACGATTGATAGGGTTTGTCGGATCCTCTTTATCAAACAATGCTACAGAAGAAAGTCCTACTACGCGCAAAAGTTTAGTTTCATCCATGCCCCCTGCAATCAACTCTCGACGCGAGGCATTTGCCCGATCCGAGGACAATTCCCAATTGCTATAAGACTTCTCACCGTTTGGATAAGGAACAATATCCGTATGCCCAGATAAGCTTATCTTATTTGTAACACCATTGAGCATTCGACCAATCTCTTGTAAAACCTGTTTTGCATATGGCTCAAGCTCTGCTTTTGAAGAAGCAAACATAGGTCTATTTTGCTCATCTACAACCTGAATACGTAAACCCTCTGTCGTAATATCTAAGAGAATTTGATTTTTAAATTTACTTAACGTTGGGCTATCTTCTATCGTTTTTTCCAGCTTACTTTTCAGCACCTGCAGTTTTTCCGCTTCTGCTTTTGCTATGGCTTTTTTTGCACTTTCAACATCAGACGCAACAGTTTTCTCTTTACCTTTTGGGCCATCCGACTTACTTACCTGACCATCTTTTCGGCTTAAATCCTTGCCTCCACCTTTTATAATTGAGGTAGCAGTGCCGGAGCCCTTTCCACCAAACATTGCTACTTTTAAAGGTGTTTTAAAGTACTCTGCAATCCCCTCAAGATCACCTTTAGCCGTCGAACCAAGTAACCACATCAACAAAAAGAAAGCCATCATCGCCGTCACAAAGTCGGCATAAGCAATCTTCCATGCTCCTCCATGGTGACCTCCACCATTCTTTTTAATCTTTTTAACAATGATTGGCCTAGCGCGCTCTTCAGCCATGATGCACTCCGTAATGAATCATTGGCTACTTACCTTTAGCCTGCTTAACATGTGTTTCTAATTCAGCAAAACCTGGACGCTCTGTCGAGTAAAGAACCTTACGACCAAATTCAACAGCAATTGCTGGCGCATAACCATTGAGGCTTGCAAGTAAAGTGACTTTCACCGTTTGGAACATTTTGGAGCTTTCCTCTAACTTCTGCTCTAATACGCCAGATAAAGGGCCAACAAAGCCGTATGCCAACAAAATACCTAAAAATGTACCTACTAACGCATGCGCAATCAAAATACCCAACTCCGCTGGAGGCAAGCCTACATTTTCCATAGTATGCACTACGCCCATAACCGCAGCCACAATACCAAAAGCAGGTAAACCGTCACCTAGTTTTGCAATGCAGTGTGCTGGCACATGACCTTCCATGTGATGCGTTTCAATTTCATTATCCATTAGATTTTCAACCTGAAAAGCATCCATATTCCCAGATACCATCAGGCGTAGATAATCGGTAATAAATTCAATAAGATGATGATCGTGAGCCAAATTTGGATATTTACTAAACAAAGGGCTGGCTTCAGGATTTTCCACATCAGCCTCAATTGACATCATTCCATCTTTACGAATCTTACTAAGAATTTCAAACAATAAAGCTAGCAAATCCAAATATAGCGCTTTATTGTACTTTGACCCCTTAAACAATGTTGGTAATGCTTTTAGCGTAGCCTTGATGGCCTTCATATCATTACCAACAACAAAAGCGCCAACGGCGCCTCCAAAAATCATCAAAACCTCAATTGGTTGCCACAAACCACCTAAATGACCACCGGCTATTGCATACCCCCCGAATACGGCGCCCAAGACGATGACATATCCAACAATAACCAACATACCTAAGTACTCCAGGAAGAAAATACGACTAAATTGTCTAATAACTTATAATTTACATGAATATTAAACCAAATCTTGCCTATTCGTGCGAACAATCAGTTATTTTTAAGCCAGCACTTATGTACATAAGACTTAATGAGTGAAAAATTTGACGAAAAAAGTGTGTAACAAAGGCCATATGAATACTAGGCAAAATACAGTTGTTATTGATTGCCTATTTCCCATACATAGAGCTTTGGAGCTTGCGTGCCTATAGAGATTTGGCGCTGCGGTATAACGTTGGGAATATCAAACTCATAACTAATCAAGATGCTACCACCAGACATCTCAGCTTGCGCCTTGCTCCACAAGTCAAGCATTGCTGCTGGCGATAAATAAGCAAATATCACATCATAATTTGCAAAATTCAACTGCCGGTAATCTCCCAAACTAAATGCCGCGGCAGAACGATAGATATGAGCTCGAATAAAACTAACCAACCATGGCAAAGGCGCAATCTCAATACCTTCCACACGACAGTCAGGACGCTGTTTAGCAAGATACATTGACATATCACCTAAACCACTACCTATATCAATTATGCGTATTGGAGCATCTTGACGCAAAGGAACGAGCTTAGCAACTTGTTGCCAGACAGAGGGACGAGAAGGAAAAAAAGGAACTTGCGTACGAAACGTAGTCCAAAACAGGCTTAAAGTAACAAGAAACCCTACTAGGTAAATCTCCTTAGGTATATTCCATGCAAACATAACACACGCGGCTATAGGAAAGAAAAAGTGTATCCAGCCCCACCAACTTGCCATACCAATCAATCTTGAGAGTACAGTGGATATTAACGCTTGCAAAAAAACAAGAAAAAATAATGGGTACTTTAAGTCAATACCAAAAAAAAATGTTGCGACTAAAGCAAAGATGAAGGTAAATACAATAAGTAAAAATAAAGACACTACCTGCACCAAAACTGCCAATACAGCGGGACTAAAATGAATCTTGGCTAAACTACGCATAAAAATCAAGGATATTTGAGCCACTATTTTTCATAGACTACTCAAAAGATGGCCTATTGGAAGATGTTTTTTACTTACTGCTCTTTGGAAAATTTATGTAGAAAGAGATACGATTTTATAAGTAAGTTCTTTGGCTTTTTTAGTCTTGCCAGCACGAGAAGGAACATGACACAAGTTACATACGTAACTCTGGTTTAAATCATAAGAATTAACAATAAAGTTGCCTGCACAGCAACTACAACTCTTCATTTTCAACATTTTACTTTCAACAAAACGTACCAAAGTCCAAGCGCGCGTCATGGAGAGTACAGGCTCAGCATTATCATTCTGATCAACCTGCTGCAGGTATAGGCTATAAGCCTTAATAATTGCATGAATACCTGTTACATCAGTATAGTCCAACATAAACTTATAGATGTTAAAGAAAATTGATGAGTGTATATTTGGTTGCCAAGTCAAAAACCAATCCGTAGAAAACGGCAGCATCCCTTTTGGCGGCGAAACACCTTTAAGCTCCTTATACAGCTTAATAAGACGCTCACGAGACAACGTTGTTTGCGACTCAAGTAATTGCAACCTCGCACCAAGCTTAATCAATTGCATAGCCAACTGAATCTGCTGCGATTCATTCACTACGCTTTTTTTATCAGCGACTGCCATGACCTTATCCATGACAATCCATCATTTCGATTGAATTAAACACAATCAAATAACTTAACAATACCTTCAGCATGCCGAACACTACTCCATCACCTCGGCAGCTTGGCTAGCCATTAAAATGGCTGTATGTAAGTGTGCTTGCGAGCGATCCTTAGTGTAGTTTGTCAGCATGCCCAATATAGCACTGTCATCAAAACGAAATCTTGCCAGCATCATGTTGGTTCCACTGAGTTTGACCAACTGCAAGTTACTTAATCCTTCAAGCAAATCAGCAATTTCCTTACTGATCCCTAAAAGAAAAATGGCAGTTGCTTTATCTGAACGAATTAGTTGTTGAGCCAGCATTAAATAGTTGAGATTAGCATCTTTAATTTCCGACATCATATCTATTACATTCATTTTAATTCTCAATTCTTTGTTTCTATTAAAAAAAATTATCTCTCACGTCATGCGTACTTTGAGCTTTTTAGTAGAAACTACCAATTGGTGTTTATCTGTTTTTAATGTAGGTTATCGCGCATCTTTTTTGTAAGAGTTTGTCCTACAAAGTCACGCGTATTTGTGAAGAAAGCGGAGGCAAAAACAATTGATCTTAACAAGCAACTTTTAAATTAAAGTTATACACAAAATATAACAACTCAAAAGTGCAATCAAAACAATCACAAACGTATTCAATGAGCAGAAATCATTAAATTCTTATAGATTAATATTTATAAGTTACTTATCGACAAAGAATCACAAAACTTTAGGGTGCAAGTGAAAATAAATTTTAAATAACTTGCATCTATCTGTTTTTTAAATAATATTTAATCTAAAAATATTTTCTATACGCCCCGTAAACTCCAGCCAGAATAATGCAGCCAATTACGTGGGTCTTTGGAATAAGTGACTTTAACCCTCTTATTCCAAAGATTAAATAAATATAATTTGCATAATAATCAACATGTAGAGATATAAGTCAAAAGTAAATTCTCACGTAGAGTGACTTTTGAGCCCCAAAACCATCAGGAATCTTCATGGCAGAAGACAGTGACTTAGAAAAAACAGAACAGGCCTCGCCGAAACGCTTAGAAAAAGCGCGCGAAGAGGGTGATGTTCCACGCTCGCGCGAATTAGCTGCTGTAGCGGTTCTTTTTTCTGCGGGTCTAGCTGTTTTAATGATGGGTAGTCACTTTAGTCAAGCATTAAAAACTTCCATGAGTGCTGGCTTGCAGTTCGATCGAACCATAGCCTTCGATCCAATAGTATTATTAATGAAAATATCAGACACCATCTATTCTCTTCTAGTAGCATTCGCACCATTAGCATTGATTTTATTGTTTGTAGCAATCGCATCTCCAGTACTTATTGGGGGATGGGTGTTCAGTACAAATGCTTTAGCACCACAATTTGGTCGCCTCAACCCAATGAGGGGGCTAGGCAATATGATTTCCAAGAACTCTGCAGCTGAACTCATCAAATCAATAGGAAAAGCCTTCCTTGTCGGAATCGTCGCCTACCTTGTTGTTTCACATGACATACAACCTATACTCTCGCTTTCACTTATGCCAATAGAAGCAAGTGTATCTAAAGTTAATGAATTAATGATTATGGGCTTCCTATCCATTGTTAGTGCGCTGATTTTTATTGCCGCAATAGATGTGCCATATCAACTTTATCAATATGCTGAAAAACTAAAGATGACTAAAGAGGAAGTACGTCAGGAATCTAAAGAGTCTGATGGTAACCCTGAAATTAAGGCAAGAGTTCGTCAGCAGCAACGCGAAATGGCTAGACGAAGAATGATGGCAGAGATACCAAAGGCTGATGTTGTGATAACAAATCCAACACATTATGCAGTAGCTATTAAATATAAAGATGATGGTGTTCGCGCTCCAGTGGTGGTTGCTAAAGGCTCGGATGCAATTGCATTGAAAATTCGTGAAATAGCTGCCGAAAACAATGTTCCCACTTTAGAGTCACCAAAGCTTGCACGCGCTTTATTTGCACACACAGAGCTAGGAAATGAAATTCCAGAGGCTTTATATTCAGCCGTAGCTGAAGTGTTAGCGTACGTATTCCAAATGCGTGTTTTCAGAAAGGATGGTGGTTTCCGTCCTGAGGTACCTAATCCAAGCACCTTACCGATCCCAGACGCACTAGATCCACACAGTCTTATACCCGCGCCTAGCGCGTTTGAGTCAGAGGCATTTGCCTAATGAATTCACTTAACCTGCCAGCTTGGATGAGTAATTTCGGTAGCCGTACAATCGCGGCACCGCTGATTATTGTATTGCTGTTGGCGATGATGATATTACCTCTACCGCCCATCATATTAGATGTGTTGTTCAGTTTTAATATTGCGCTAGCAATCATGGTATTGCTGATTGGCTTACAGACAACCAAAGCGCTAGACTTCATTGCATTTCCAACAGTCCTATTGGTTACTACTATGCTTCGTTTATCATTAAACGTGGCCTCCACGCGAGTCGTACTTACTGAAGGACATGCAGGCCCAGCTGCCGCAGGAAAAGTGATTGAAGCTTTTGGTCACTTTTTAATTGGTGGCAATTACACGGTGGGTATTGTGGTGTTTGTAATTTTAACCATCATTAATTTCACGGTCGTAACAAAAGGTGCTGGTCGTATCGCCGAGGTAGGAGCTCGCTTTACATTAGATGCCATGCCAGGCAAACAAATGGCCATTGATGCCGACCTTAACGCTGGACTTATTGGCGAAGATGATGCCAGACGCCGACGTACCGAAATTAGTCAGGAGTCAGAGTTTTACGGCGCAATGGACGGTGCAAGTAAGTATGTGCGAGGTGATGCCATTGCAGGCATCATGGTCATCATCATCAATATTATCGGCGGTTTAATCGTTGGTGTTGTACAACACGACATGGCCTTTGCAGATGCCGTCAAAAACTATACGCTACTAGCCATTGGTGATGGCCTTGTTGCACAAATCCCCTCTCTTATTATTTCTGTTGCAGCAGGTGTGGTTGTATCGCGAGTAGCCAACAATGAAGACATCGGAGGTCAATTAGTCACTCAACTATTTACAAATGCTAAAGTTGTCTACATCACGGCAGGTATTATTGGTGGCATGGGCGCTATTCCCGGCATGCCTCACTTTGCCTTTTTAATGTTGGCGGCAGTACTAGGCGGCATGGCCTATGTGATTGATGCAAGAAAAAAATTAGCAGATATTAAACCTGTAGAGGAAGTGTTGCCAGAAATCACAACGGATACAGAAGAAGCGACATGGGATGATGTAACCCCGGTCGATGTAGTTGGACTAGAAGTGGGCTATCGCTTGATACCGCTAGTTGATAAATCACAAGGCGGCGATCTACTCAAACGTATTAAAGGCTTACGCAAAAAATTTGCACAAGAAATTGGCTTCCTCGCACCTACAGTTCATATTCGAGACAATTTAGAACTGAAGCCATCTGGTTATCGAATTACGCTAAAAGGCGTTGAAATTGCGACAGGTGAGTCTCATCTAGGTCAACACCTTGCTATTGACCCTGGAATGGTCACGGGTACACTCCCCGGCACAATCACAACTGATCCAGCATTTGGACTGCCAGCAGTCTGGATTGACAATGATATACGCGACTTAGCACAAAGCATGGGCTATACAGTTGTTGATGCTGGCACTGTCATTGCAACACATTTGAATCATATGATCTCAATGAATGCGGCCGAGTTATTAGGTCGCCAAGAAGTTCAGCAATTATTAGACCATATCAGTAAAGAGTCGCCTAAATTGGTCGAGGATCTAGTACCTAAGCAACTTTCGTTATCGGTGATTCACAAAGTACTACAGAATCTATTGTCTGAAGGCGTACATATCCGCGACATGCGTACAATTGTGGAGACTCTTGCGGAGTACGCAAGCCAAACACAAGATAGCAATGAACTCACAGCATTAGTGCGTGTACGCCTTGGACGGGCAATTGTGCAGCAGCTATTCCCTACAGGCAATGAAGTCGCAGTAATGACATTAGACAACAACCTCGAACGCTTACTCATTCAAGCCATGCAAAGTAATAATGCAAATGGCACCGCAATTGAACCAGGTATGGCCGAAACATTATCAAGACAAGCTGAAGCTGCTACTAAACAGCAAGAACAAATGGGTATGTCTCCAGTTTTACTGGTCTCTGCAGCACTGAGAGCCCCACTATCAAAATTCCTGCGTCGCGCAGTCCCACAACTTCGAGTGCTATCACACGAAGAATTACCTGATTCAAAAACTATACGCGTTACTAGCATTATTGGAGGTCAAGCATGAACATTAGACGATTTTTCGGCAAAAACTCACGGGAAGCACTAAACATGGTGCGGATGGCACTGGGTGAAAATGCAGTCATACTCTCTAATCGTACTGTCAATGGAGGCAATCAGATCATGGCCTTTAAGGAAGAAGACATGGATGCAATCGTTGATAATGAATCTTACCGCCGCCACACTCCTGGTTATGAAAGCGATGAACCAAGCACATTGTTGTCAGTACTCAACAAAAAAGTAGATGGCTTCCACACCAATCAAGCCGAACCATTTAGAGGTAGGATTGACGAACCCGTTGATGAAGTTACGCCCGTACCGGCGGAACAGATTGCATCTCGACTAGCTGCGGCAATGCCTGTACAGCAAACTCCAGTTCGAACTAAAGTAGAATCTCCGCAAACAAGCCAGCAAATGGCAGACATGCTCAGTGAAATGCGCAGCATGCGCAGTGTTATTGAGTCACAGCTCACCACGATTGCATGGGGTAACATCCAACAACGTGATCCAGTAAAATCAAAGGTGCTAGGCACATTACTGGCCGCTGGCTTTAGCGCAGCTTTATCAAGATATTTGGCTGAGAACTTACCAGCTAACATGGACATTGATAAAGCAATGAACTGGATAAAAGCCATTCTTGCGAAGAACTTGAATACTCTGGATAACGAAGCAGAAGTATTAGACAAAGATGGCATATTTGCACTGATTGGACCAACAGGAGTAGGTAAAACTACAACTACAGCGAAACTGGCAGCGCGTTACGTAATGAAGCATGGCACACAGAATCTTGGCCTAATTACAACAGATGCTTACAGAGTTGGTGGTCATGAGCAACTCAGAATCTATGGTAAGATTCTTGGTGTCATGGTACACGCCGTTAAGGATGAAACTGATCTTAAAATCGCCTTAAATGAGCTAAAGAATAAACGCACTATACTGATTGATACTGTGGGTGTAAGTCAGCGTGATCGCATGGTGGCTGAACAAATGTCCATGCTATCAAACACCAACACACCCATTAAAAAACTTTTATGCCTAAATGCAACCAGCACTGGCGAAACGCTAACCGATGTTATCAAAGCTTACAAAGGTAGAGGTCTTGATGGTTGCCTAATCACCAAACTTGATGAAGCTGCAACGATTGGCAACGCCTTAGATG
>DAIDAH010000170.1 GCA_027310735.1 Methylotenera sp.
GGTTAAAGGCTTAACTTCGCTATGTTGATTCTTAGACATATGTAAACTCCATATCTTCGACGAGTATGCGTTTGCTTCTCGTAACTGACATGCAGTTTATTTATCTGATATTGTGTAGTCTCCCACCTAAAAATAGCGTTTTTAAGTGGTTGCGTTTTGCTTCATATAAGTATCAGCAAACTTACGTAAAGCTTTTTCTTTGCCTCCATCCTCAGCATTCCAGTCATAAAGCTCAAGCTCTTCAACGAATAATTGGTATAACTGTTTATCGGTTAAGCGTGTTGCGCCTACTTCATACAGCACCTCAAAGATAAGGCGCATTTTTTGAAAGTTATCCTGCTCCCTTCGACCAAATTTTCCACTAATTGATGCTTTTAGTTTAGTGAAAAACTTAGTGTCTTGAAGAAAAGCGGCCTTGCTGATTCTCAGAGTTATTGATTTGCAGCCAACAGCAGTAGGATCTATACGAATGGCATCAAACAATGCCTTATCATCGCCCTCACGAACACGATCAATCAATTCATTCAAAAAACATCCATGGTAAAGTACGCATCGAACGGCATGATACTTGGATATACTAATGCCAAAATTAACTGCGACTAGTGGCATTAGCGCCACAGCCTCATCCTTAGTTGGAGGTTCTATTTCTTCAAAATATGAATCAACTTGACCACATGTTGCTGGTATTGCAGCAATTTGATCTTTTGAAGATCTAAGATTTTGAAAAATCTTAGAAAGCTGTTCATCTTGTGAAAAATCTTCTATTTGGAGAGCGGCATGTTCTTTAATTGGTAACTCATAGAACTGATACCAGCTAAAATTAGAGTGATTCTCACCGAAAATATGTTCTTTTTCTTTTGAGATCTCATGCCAAGCATCAACAAATTCATCGCTAAAATCAGGCCAAAATTCAAGAAAAAGACGCAAGCTCTCGGCTGTTGTTTTTCCGTATACATTTCGGGTTACAGTCATAAAAAACTATGCTGCAGCAATTTCTAATATCTCTTCAAATAATGGATAACTAGAGCTTTTACTATCAGAATAATAGTTATTCAGTGTACGAACAACAGCTTTACCCATAGCTTCAGCTAGATTAATTGGCACTGCATTTCCAATTTGTGCATATTGTGAAGTCAGCGCACCAGCAAACTCCCAATCATCGGGAAAAGTCTGGATTCTTGCATACTCTCTAACTGTAAAAGGTCTTGTTTCCTCTGGGTGACATCTTTCGGTTTGTTTTTGAGCAGGAGCACAAGTCAAAGTTAAACATGGCTCATCCCAAGAAATGCGCCTAGCCATACCAGTTTTACCGCCACTTAAATGGAATGAGCCCTTCATGTAGGACTTCTGCAACTCTATAGGCAAATCTCGCCAATAGCCTCCAGGGGGGATCATTTCCATAATTTCGCGCTTACTCTTAGGATAGGCTTGGCCTAATGAACTTGGCACATCAGAATCGTATAACTTACCTTTTTTCAAGGCATCCTTAATGGTCAAGATTTCCTTATTTTCTATTGGCCAGTCAAACTTCAATCCAGCGTCTTTTCTTAAACCTACGATAAAAACACGCTCTCTTTTTTGAGGGACATTATAGAAAATAGCCTTTAATACTCTTGGAGGCACGACTTCGTAGCCCAGTTCATCGAGCACAGAAACCATACCTTCAATAGTTTTTCCATTCTCATGCTGAAAGAGACCTCTGACATTTTCACCCACACAAATTAAAGGTTGGGTTTCTTTAACGGCTCTAGCAAACTCAAAAAATAATGTACCTCGGGCATCCTCAAAACCCAATCTCTTTCCTGCAAATGAAAATGCCTGACAAGGAAATCCGCCAGTTAAGACATCAACCTTCCCCTCAAATGGCTTAAAATCTATTTTTGCAACATCGCCCTCAATTACATTCCAATCAGGCCGATTCCGCCTTAATGTAGCACAAGCATTCTTATCTATTTCTGAAAGTAGAACGTTTGAAAGTCCAGCCTTTTCTAATCCAATAGCAAGCCCACCGGCTCCAGCAAATAGTTCGATGGATTTATACTGCTTAAGTGGAGGTTCGTCTTGGTCTTGAATAGGATCTTTAAACAAAAAACCGATATTTTCAAACTGAACCAGATCGTCAGATTTATAAACTCGGTAATTATTGATCGGGTGTCTGACAGGTGTAAGCTTTCCGGACTTATCCCACCTTCTTAGAGTTTCTTTAGTAGTGCCGAGCATGTCAGCCACTTCAGACAATGAGTAGAAATCTTTCATTAGTAACCATGTGTAAGGTTGTTGTTTTGGTTATTTTATATCAGTCAAGAAATTTGTGTTCATCTTTATTCATGCAAGAATGCAAAAAAAGATAAGGCTTACAGAGATGACCGAACAAGAAAAAATAGAAATACTAAATAAAGTAAAAGAATGGTTTAGAACAACAATAATTCCCAATCATATTAGTAATACAGAAAAGTTAACCGACCCTGATGAGTTCAATATAAACCCATTTCTAGTATCTTACATTGCGGCCTATTTGACAGGTGAATTAACACCAACATCAATTGCTAAAGCTCTAATCTACCCAAGAGTTCTTGGTACGTCTATAACCACTTCCTTTGGTCAGAATATGCAGACTTTTATTTCTGATGTACTAAGTGACACCTTTGGTTCCTTAGTCCCCGGTATTGATATCGAATTCACCGATGCGCTTGATGGTAGAAAGAAGTATTGTCAGGCCAAACTTGGACCTAACACTATTAATAAAGATGATGTTGTAACAATTCATGATCACTTTAGAGCAGCTAAAAACTTAGGTCGAACAAATAACCTTCCAGTTCAACAACACGACTTAGTTGTCGGAATTCTATATGGTGAATCGGGACAAGAAAGCAGTCATTATAAAAAACTTCGAGATACTCATGATTATCCACTCTATATAGGAATGGATTTTTGGCATCGCCTTACAGGAGATGAAAATTTTTATGCCGAACTCACAACTGCAATTGCTGAGGTTGCAATTGAGGCTCAAGGTAAAGACCTAATTGAAGACGTCTCAAACACACTTGCTCAAAGTGAAGTAATAAAAAAACTCGCCGGTGAAAATTAGAAAATTAAAGATGGTTAACGTGACATTTAATGTTTATTTAGTTCCAACAGCAAGAAGGAAAAGCTAAAGTTCAGCATAAATGCGCAACATACCTTTATCGCCTCTTCTGTAATCAGATCGCGCACTAGCAAAATTATTACCAGTCAAAGTTAGATTTGATATTTTTGAAATTTCACACAAATCCCAATTATGTCCAGCAGCAACATGACCACCTTGGATTTGGTAACATCTTAAAACATCGTTACCTGCTCGAGAAGAACCAACAGCGTGAGGCTCTACAATTCGGTTATATCCATTGTAGTTGAAAGCTAAAATTTGACGAGCTTTGATTGCTTCAATGATCATTTGTAGCATATTGATTCCTTTTGAGAAGTTATCGTATATATTGTGCCCAACTAAAACTTAGCAACATTGATTCAGATTGATCATAACGCATAATAAAAAATATGCAAGCGCTGTAATAGACTGATTTTATTTAATAAAATTAATAACATAGCCCCTCTACGAACCAAGGGGTCAGGAGTTCGAATCTCTTCGGGCGCACCATATATAACAAGGGGTTAGCTTAACGGCTAATCCCTTTTGTTTTATCCATTGCTACGCTATTGCTACATTCAATGTAAATCTCAATGTAATTTCATAAATATTAATCAATGTTTAAACATTCAATTAGCAATAACTAAGCTAAGTTTGGTTTTAAGCACAGTAGGCATTTGACCCTTTTTCATGCTGCCTCTCAAATTCATTTCCATAAAACGTTATCAATATGCATGTCATTGCTATAATCAATGTTACCAATACAACTTTCGGTAAATCAAGGTGATTGAAAACGGCAGTAATCCTGAAAACAACCCAGCAGAGCTTTTTCCAGCAAATTTTTCCTATTGGCAAGATTTCGCAATCGCAAGCCTATACGATTTAGTTCTATTATCACTAGGCATAGAACCAACTCTTATTCATGAGTTGTATGAACTTCGTGATGAATCAGATGAGGGTGAAAAATTAAGTTTCGGGTTACTTCAAGCAGAATTTGATAGACGCTTGGCCGTTATCAACAACATTGTCGCTGCTAGTGGCATAAAAATGCTTGATGCTGGTACTGGTACTGGCCAATTTCCAACCAAGCGATATGGTATTAAAGATTTTATTCACTGGGCAATCTCTGCCGATTGGCACTTACCAGAAGAGTTCGCTGCTTATGTAGTCGCTACTCCCAGTACAACTGGCACTAGTAGACCTTCCTCTGAGCGAACCCGCAGAGAGATAAAAAAAGCCGAAACTCAGCTGAGGTATGCTTGCTGGCAAAACAAAGCTGACGAATTATGGGCAATAAATCCACAGCTCGGAATATCGGATGTGGCTCTGAAATTAGAAAGCGACTCAAACATTCCAACCCCCTATAAACGTGACGTTCACACTATACGTAAGCACATAAAAAAGCCGAATAACGCATCTTGACCGAAACTCTCTTGACCGGTCAAATTTTACTTAATTGTATTTTATCAAATTAATTCATATAGTTAGATCTAATATACCATCTATTGACCGATGTTATGTTTTAAAAAAACGCTCATTAATAATTAAGTCTTGTGAATCGCATCAATTACCAGCGATCACAAACTTTAAATTAACAATGAGAAAATTATGAAGAATAGAACTACAGAACAAAATGAAACACCCAGCAATCTTAGAAATGATGCCCTGCTAAGCAGACCAAATGCAGCAAGTTTTTTAGGAATACAATCGCAGACTCTAGCAGTATGGGCCTGTAATAAGCGCTATTTACTGCCTTACATCAAGGTTGGGCGTCGTGTACTTTATCGTCAAAGTGATTTAGATGCATTCATTGAGTCAAATTTAGTTGGCGGTCACAATGCTTAACTTTAAAGACTTACACGAACGCACGATTCCTAACATTGAAGCGATTTTTAATTCTTTGAATATTGCAACTAGACTGACTGGCAAGGAGCTTCAGTTTATTAATCCATTACGAGATGACACGGATTTTGGCTCTGCTAGCATCAACGTAGAAACGGGTATGTGGGCGGATTTCGCAGAAGGTGGCGACCCCAAAGCCAAAGGCGGTGATTTAATTAGTTTAGTAGCATACCTCACTGACACCAGTCAGTCGTTAGCTGCTAAAAAATTACAATCATTCGTAAGTGAACCTGCTCATCAAGCGGCAGTTGAATCCGTTAACACACAAACACATATGGTGATTGACGGCGTTCATTATGATCTGGTTTATCCAGTACCTGATGGAGCACCTTTTCTGCCTAGGGACTTTGGAGATGGATTAGGCGAGCCTTCAGAAATGTATCCGTATAAAAATGAGCAAGGTACTTTGCTTGGCTACATCCTGCGATTTGATTTATTTACTGGCAAAACAATTCGACCAGCTACTTTATGGATGGATGATACGGGTAAATATCACTGGAAACTTAATGGTTTTCCTAAACCGCGTCCACTATACAACCTGCACTTACTAGCACAAAAAACTGATGCACCTGTGCTCATTGTTGAAGGTGAAAAGTCTGCAAATGCAGCGTCACAATTATTTCCTGATCACGTTGTTGTCACGACAATGCATGGTGCAAAATCACCTGATAAATCTGATTTAACACCGCTGCTAGGCCGTAATATTTTTATGTGGGCTGACTATGACGGCCCAGGTCAAAGATATGAAGAAACAATGGTTAAACTACTACGCTCACAGGATGAAAAGGCTAGCGTAAATATAATGCTGCCGATTACTGACTCGGCAACTTATACGTCGGATACACAAGAGCCAATGCTTGTAACAGGATTTATAC
>DAIDAH010000171.1 GCA_027310735.1 Methylotenera sp.
AACATGATCCACGTGAAGAACTCGCCCCACGTGATGTCGTCGCACGCGCCATTGACTTTGAAATGAAAAAGCGTGGGCTGGATTGTGTTTATCTGGACATTTCACATAAACCATTAACCTTTATTCAAGAGCACTTCCCAAACATTTATCAACGCTGCCTAACGCTAGGCATTGATATCAGCACGACGCCAATTCCCGTCGTGCCGGCAGCGCATTACACTTGCGGCGGCGTAATGACCGATGACAAAGGCCGCACCGACATACACAACCTGTACGCTATTGGCGAAACGGCTTGCACAGGCTTACATGGCGCGAATCGCCTAGCCAGTAACTCACTGCTGGAATGCTTGGTGTTCGGCCAAACAGCTGCAGAAGATATTCTGCTCCAGCCAGCCAAACCATCACCTACACTCCCGTACTGGGATGAAAGTCGCGTGACTGATGCCGACGAAGAAGTATTAATTACCCACACGTGGGATGAGTTACGCCGCTTCATGTGGAACTATGTAGGCATTGTTCGTACCGACAAACGCTTGAGCCGTGCCCTACACCGCATTCATATGCTACGTGATGAAGTACACGAGTTTTACAGCAACTTCAAAATCAGTAACGATTTAATCGAACTGCGTAACCTATTGCAAGTAGCCGAATTGATTGTTAAAAGCGCGATGGAACGTAAAGAAAGTCGCGGCTTGCATTACAGTAAAGACCACCCGAACTTAGATGCTGAAGCAATACCCACAGTGCTTGAACCTTCAAATTACTACAGCCTGCTAGATCGAGAACACGGTCACCATCACCACTAATTGCTAGTTTAAGAATTGAATTAGGGGAAACGCATGTTGGCGCATACTGTTTTTATCGCGTTCTTTTTACTAACGGCGACAACAAGTCAAGCTGCGGACTCCTATGTGGTGACGTATGTCTATGATGGTGATACCGTAAAACTTCGTAACGCAGATAGTGAATTCAAACTGCGCCTCACCGATATCGATGCACCTGAACGTAATCAGGAATACGGCCTTAAAGCTCGACGTGCGCTCATGACGCTTTGCCAAGGCAAACACATTCTCGTTACTGCAAAAATTACCGGCACAGATCAATATCATCGCTCGCTAGGAAAGTTGCAATGCAATCATATTGATGCCAGCACTTATTTGGCAGAACATGGTTGGGCTTGGCATTATGAGCAATACTCAACAAACATCAATATCCACAATGCAGCGTTGAAAGCACGTCGACAAAAACTAGGGCTATGGGCAAGTAGCAACCCTGAACCGCCTTGGGTCTGGCGTCATAATCAAATGCATTAGAAAATCAGTGATTCATTTTTAATTACCATTATGTAAATAATCCCACCCAGTTTTCACCGCAACCAAGTCTTAATCTAACATCTATTTCCTAGCTTTAATTTCATTTAACCGTATAATGCAATTTCCCTACGCCATCCAATCAGCGTAGCGGTCTCTTTACCCTAATCTTCTTGAATTCAAAATTCTCATGAATGATTATTAAAATTGCCTACCTCGATTGGTGTTGCTTCACGAAGTAATAGGTCGGCTTAAACCCAAGCTGGAGCATTACTTTGACTACTGAAACAACCTTACTTAACTTTAACGAGTTAGGCCTTATTGAACCCATTTTGCGTGCGATTAGCGATGCAGGATACACCACACCAACCCCTATTCAGGCTAAAGCCATTCCACAAGTATTAAGTGGTGGCGATTTACTGGCTGGCGCTCAAACTGGTACAGGTAAAACAGCTGGCTTTACGCTGCCGATTTTGCACCTACTCAGCCAAAAGCCATTAGCTGAAATTGCTAAAGGCCGCCCACGTTGCCTGATGCTGACGCCGACACGTGAACTAGCGGCACAAATTGAAGAGTCCGTAAAAGTCTACGGTAAATATCTGCCACTCACTTCTACCGTTATTTTTGGTGGCGTGAATGCGAATCCGCAAATCGCGCGCCTGAAAAAGCCGCTGGATATTCTGGTCGCCACGCCTGGACGCTTGTTAGATCATGCAAATCAAAAAAACGTAGATCTTTCAGGTGTTGAAATTTTAGTACTGGATGAAGCGGATCGTATGCTAGACATGGGCTTTATTCGTGACATTAAAAAGATTCTTGCCATGCTGCCTAAGCAGCGCCAAAACCTATTATTCTCAGCCACGTTTTCAGATGAAATCAAAGCGTTAGCTGACGGCCTGTTACATAACCCGGGCTTTGTTGAAGTGGCACGCCGCAATACCGCCTCTGAACTCGTAGAACAAACTGTGCATATGGTTGCGCAAAGCCACAAACGTGACTTGATGAGCCACCTCATCAAGCACCATGACTGGAAGCAAGTGTTAGTATTCACTCGCACCAAACATGGCGCAAATCGTCTGGCTGAAAAACTGATTAAAGATGACATTCAAGCAGCTGCAATTCATGGCAACAAGAGCCAAGGCGCCCGTACTAAAGCATTAGCGCAATTTAAAGATGGCACAATGCGCGTACTGGTTGCGACTGACATTGCTGCACGTGGCTTGGATATTGACCAATTACCGCAAGTGGTAAATTTTGAGTTACCAAACGTACCGGAAGACTACGTACACCGTATTGGCCGTACTGGCCGTGCGGGCAGTAGCGGTGCAGCAGTATCATTAGTGGATCGTGAAGAATTGAAACTACTAAAAGATATTGAAAAGCTGATTAAGCGTGAGATTCCGAAAGTGATTGCTGAAGGCTTTACACCTAACGCAAATCCGGAGCCTGAAGCACCACGTGCTCCACGCCCACCACAAGGTCAACCACGTGGACAGTCACGTAGACCTCAAGCTGAAGCAAATGGCGCTGGTCAAAACGCTAGACGCAATCAAAATCGCGGCCAGTCTCAAGGCAGAAACCAAGCAACGCAGAATACAGAAGGCCGCCCAGCACAACAGCGCAGACCACAAAACAGTTCCCAAAATGGCAACACTCAAAGCCCTGCACCAACCTCAAGCACAAAACATATGTCTGAAGCGGCACGTCATCAAGCGATGCCGCAACAAGCTTTATTTTCGCCAAAAAGCCCGAATCACGGCAATGGCAATCGTGGTGGCAACCCTAACTACGGCAGCCCAAGCCATCGCACAGGTGGTAGAGGTCGATAACTCAAGAAAATCTGCTCTTTGTTAAAAAACCGTACTTTGTTTAAAAAACAAGGTGCTGAGCATTTAGGCAAATGACGAAAATAGATTAAAATTCTAGTTCAAATTTTATACATCATCTGTATTAGGAATACACCATGCAAATTGCAATGAACACAGTAGTCACCATGACTTACGAATTAAAAGATGCCGATGGCAACGTACTTGAATCAAGTGCAGAACCAGTGGCTTATCTACACGGCGGCTACGACAATATTTTTCCAAAAGTGGAAGAAGCTATGCACGGTAAAAATATCGGCGATGTTGTGATTGTAGATTTACAACCAGCTGACGCTTTTGGTGAGTACGACGAAGAACTCGTGCAAATCGAACCAGCTAGCGCTTTTCCGGCGGCAGAACTAGAAGTTGGCATGCAGTTTGAAGGCGAAGACCCAACAGGTGATGTTGTTCTATACACCGTAACAGAAATTGCGGACGGCAAAGTCATTGTTGATGGCAACCACCCTTGGGCTGGCGAACGTGTAATATTCAGCGCAACCATCACTGACGTTCGTGTTGCAAATAAAGAAGAAGTAACACATCAGCACGTACATGGTGCTGGTGGTCATCATCACTAAGTATTAAATTGCAGTAAAACTAAAAAAGCACCTTTCTAAGGTGCTTTTTTATTGGGGTGTAATTACTTCAGTAATGCTACTCAAATAATGATTTACATTTCAACGCTAACAGTCCAACACCGTTATTTTCTCAGATAAGCGAATCATACGTTCTGTAGGCGTTACCCAGACAATTCCATCCCCCACCTGTCCAGTATGGCCGACCTCCACCAGTATCTGCAACACCCCCTCAACAAGTTCATCTGGCGTCACTATCTCTATGCGCACCTTAGGGCTGAAGTCGGTTAACTCTTCACGAATACCCAAAGATGGTTTAGCTAAATGATGGCCGCAACCTTCAACCTTACTTACCGTCATACCGGGGAAACCTTTAATATTGCGTAACGCAGAACGAATTTTAGACAAACGCGCTGGTTGAATAATCGCTTTAATTTCTTTCATGATTCTGTTCCTTTAGAGCATTCATCTAGTTAAGCCTCAATTCTGGCTTCTTCAAATTTACGATACAAGGTTGGCACTACCAGCAAGGTTAGCAAAGTTGATGTAATAAGACCACCAATCACCACAATTGCCAATGGGCGCTGAATTTCAGAACCTGGTCCAGTCGAAAACAAGAACGGCACCAATGCAAGCATTGCAACTGTTGCAGTCATCATTACTGGCCTAAAGCGCTGTTTACAACCCTGCACAATAGCCTCCATTTGACTTAAACCCTCATCGCGCAAACTGCGTATATACGAGACCAAGACCACACCATTAAGTACTGCAATACCCCATAGCGCAATAAAGCCTACCGATGCTGGCACAGAGAGATACTCACCTGTCACAAATAGCGCGAAAATGCCGCCAATTGAAGCAAACGGCAACACCATAATAATCATGGTGGCATAACGCAACGACTTGAACAGCAAGAACAGCAGGAAGAAAATAGCACCAATGGTGATTGGGATAATCACCGCCAGATGCCCTAAAGCACGCTCCATATTCTGGAACTGACCTCCATACTCAAGATAATAACCATTGGGTAATTTAAGCTTCTTATCTAATACTTGCTGCAATTCTGCTACAAAGCTTCCCAAATCGCGGTCTTTGACGTTTACACCGATGACAATACGCCGTTTCGCCAACTCGCGGCTAATTTGAGCGGGGCCATCTCGAACCTCGATTTTAGCCAAATCTTTCAAGCTCACCCGCGAACCATTAGGCGAAGTCACCAGAATATTACTAATCGCTTCGACATTATCACGAAAGATATCCGGGAATCTCACTGCGGCAGTAAAACTACGCTGCCCTTCATAGATTTCAGTCGCCACTTTTCCACCGACGGCTGTTTCGATCAAATCATGAATGTCTGCCGCGTTGATGCCATGGCGTGCGAGGGCTTGCCTATCCACCACGATATTAAGATACTGCTGACCTGAGACTTTCTCTATCCGCAAGTCCGCGGAGCCTTGTACCGTACCGGCAAGTTTAGCAACCTCTTCTGCTTTGGCTTTGAGTACCTCCATATCATCACCAAATATTTTCACAGCGACATCAGAGCGTACTCCAGTCAGCAACTCATCCACGCGATCAGAAATTGGCTGCGCCATTACAACTTGAACACCTGGCAAACCTTTGACTAGAACATCACGTATTTTTTCTGCAATATCATCTTGAGTCCAGCCTTTAGGCCACTCACTACGGGGCTTAAGACTGATGATAGGAGATGACTCATTCTGACCTTGTGGATCAGCTGCACTCTCGCCGCGGCCAACGCCAGAAACAGCAGATTTAACACCCGGCACTTGCTCCATAATCATGTGCATGGCGGACATTTCCATCTTGATAGACTCCTCAAGTGAAACGTTAGGTACGCGATTAATCCCAGGTACGATAGAGCCTTCCTTCATCTCTGGGATAAAAGAAGTACCCAGCAATGGCACGATTAGGATTGCTGCAGCAAATACCCCAACTGCTGCGGTAATGGTTTTATTTTCATTGTTCAATGCCCAATTAAGAATTGCAACATAAGGTCGTTTGATTGCGGTAATCATGCGCGTATCCTCTCCACTGCCACCCTTCAGTATGTAAGAACACATCACAGGCGTGAGTGTCAGTGACAGGATTAATGATACAAACAAG
>DAIDAH010000172.1 GCA_027310735.1 Methylotenera sp.
CGGCAGTTATTGCCTAGAGCCGTGGAATTGCTAGACCGAGCGCGTGAAATTGAAGCATTGCTACAAGGCCATGCAGGTTTCGGATATATGAAAATTGGCGCGACGCTGACCGTGGGTAATTACTTGGCGACCTTGCTTGTTGCCAGATTCCTGCAAGAGCACCCTGAAAGCCGTATTCAATTGCAGGTGCATAACACCAGTACTATCGTGCATCAAATTGTGAATCATGAATTGGATCTTGGTTTGATAGAAGGCGATAGTCATCATCCTGATATTGAAGTACAGCCTTGGATTGCCGATGAGCTGGTAGTTTTTAGCGCGCCAGACCATCCATTAGCCAAGCTCGGCGAACTTTCCATTGAGCAACTTTTAGCCGAGCCGTGGATTTTGCGTGAAAAAGGCTCAGGTACTCGCGAGACCTTTGATAGAGCGATGCGGAATCATCATGCCAAGCTCAATATCCGCCTTGAGCTTGAGCATACGGAGGCTATCAAACGTGCTGTTGAATCTGGGCTAGGAATCGGTTGTATCTCTCGACTTGCGCTTAAAGATGCTTTTCGCCGTGGTAGCTTGGTGCCGCTTGCTACGCCAGATCTTAATTTGGGGCGATATTTTTATTTTCTGTGGCACAAACAAAAATACCAAACCACTGGGATGCGCGAGTTTATTGCCTTATGTAAGGCAATGACGGCTGGCGTTGAGCGTAGTGATCTAGTGAGTTTGCCGGAAATAGCTTAAGGCCAGAAATAGATTAAGGATAAGAATCAAATGACAAATGTGCAGCGTGATGTAATGAATTACGATGTTTTAATTGTGGGCGCAGGCCCATCAGGCCTATCTGCAGCCATCCGACTCAAGCAGTTAGCCATTAAGACAGGTCGTGAACTCAGTGTATGTGTGCTGGAAAAAGGTGCAGAGGTCGGTGCGCATATCCTTTCTGGCGCCGTGATAGACCCGATTGCGTTAAATGAGCTGATACCAGATTGGCGTGAGCAGGGCGCGCCACTGCATACGCCTGTCAGTGAAGACGAGTTTTTGATACTCGGGCAAAGCAAAGCTTGGTCTATTCCACACTGGCTGATGCCGCCGTTGATGAGTAACCAAGGCAACTATATTGTCAGCTTGGGTGATGTCTGTAAGTGGTTGGAGGCGCAGGCGGAAAGCTTGGGTGTCGAGATTTACGCAGGCTTTGCCGCACAAGAAATGCTGTATGACGAACAGCAGCAAGTTGTTGGCATTATTACGGGTGATATGGGTAGGGATGCCAACGGTGAGCCAACATCACAGTTCACCTTGGGTATTGAAATCAGGGCGCTCTATACTTTAATCGCAGAGGGCACACGCGGCTCATTGACGCGCACATTGGAAAGCCATTTTGATTTGCGCAAAGCCGCATCGCCACAAAAGTATGGTCTAGGCTTTAAAGAGGTGTGGCGTATTTCGCCAGAGCAGCATCGAGCTGGCTTAGTACAGCATAGTCTGGGATGGCCATTAGATGCGGATACTGGCGGTGGTTCTTTTATCTATCACTATGGTGAGCAGCTGATTTCCATCGGTTTTGTCTTGCATCTGGATTATGCCAATCCACATTTATCACCGTTTGACGAGTTTCAGCGATTCAAGCAGCATCCAGCAATGCAAAAGCTGTTACAAGGCGGCACACGACTAAGTTATGGCGCAAGAGCGATTAGTGAGGGTGGCGTTCAATCTTGGCCTGAGTTGATTTTCCCGGGAGGCGCGTTGATAGGGTGTTCAGCGGGGATGGTCAATGTGCCACGCATCAAGGGTAGTCACAATGCCATGAAGTCTGGCATGTTAGCGGCAGAGGCCGTGTTCGAAGCATTAAGTAGAGAAACTCCACCGTCACTACTGAGCGAATACCCACTAAAACTTAAAAACTCTTGGGTTTGGCAAGATTTAGACGCGGTGCGTAATGTAAAACCATTACTATCGAGATTCGGCAGTTGGGGTGGTACGTTGTTAGGCGGCTTAGAGATGTGGCTGGCTACATTGAATGTGCGTTTGCCGTGGACTTTACCGCATAAGCAGGCCGACCATGAGTGCACTCAACCTGCGGCGGATATGCCTAAAATTGTTTATCCCAAGCCAGATGGCATCTATAGTTTTGATAAGTTAAACTCAATTAGCCTGAGTAATATTGCGCACGATGCTAACCAGCCTTGCCATTTGCATCTGCTGGATAAAACTGTGCCTATCAGTATCAATTTAGCCAAATACGACGCGCCGGAACAGCGCTATTGTCCGGCAGGCGTATATGAAATTGTGCAGAGTCAGGCATCAAGCTATTTGCAAATCAATGCACAAAACTGCATCCATTGTAAAACCTGTGATATTAAAGACCCAACCCAAAATATTGTTTGGGTACCGCCAGAGGGTGGAAGTGGCCCGAGTTATTCAGGAATGTAAATCTTGTTATTTAACGTATCTTTTTAGCGTAAAGCTAATTGTTTTTATGTTTTACCAATGCCAAAATTAACCGATGTATTAAACTACTAAACATTGAATACAGCGCACTTAACAGAGGACGGTGATTTACACCATGATTAACTTTATAGAGCAATTAATAGAAACACTCATTTTTAGAAGTCGCTGGGTTTTGGCGCCAATGTACTTAGGTTTAGTCGGCGGCCTTGTGATTTTGATGGTGAAATTTGCACAAGAGTTTATTCATATTGTTGTGCATATCTTTAGTGCAGCAGAACAAGAGGTGGTTTTATCATTGTTAGCATTAGTGGATATGACCTTGGTTGCTAACTTACTGATAATGGTGATTTTTAGCGGTTACGAAAACTTTGTTTCAAAAATTGACACCGCGAATAGTGTAGACAGACCAGAATGGATGGGTAAAGTAGATTTCTCTGGTCTTAAACTCAAGTTGATTGGTTCAATTGTCGCCATTTCTGCCATTGACTTACTAAAAGCTTTCGTACATCAAAGTACACCAAATTCTGAACATATTGCTAACGAGCAGATGGGGTGGATGTTAGCTATTCATATGGCGTTTATTCTCTCAGGCGTATTGTTTGCTGTGATGGATTATATTGCTGGCAAAAGTAAGGCGCACGGATAGTAGCTGAGCCAGAGTCATTGCTAAGGTTATATGAAAAGTAATATCAGTCTCTAACCGATTGATACTACTTCTTCATATGCAGTATGCCTAGGCTATGGAGGGACTGTATTTTTTTAGTGGTTGCTTAACTTCTTATAAGCTTGTTAGCAGCATGAACGCTACAGCCAGTGCCATGATCCCTGTGGCAGCCCAACCGAGAATGCGGTGACGAGTGGCTATGGTTAACTCACCCATGATGTTTTCAGATTGTCCGATTTTCATCATCACGAACATGATTGGTACAGAAATGACACCATTGATGATTGCGCTCCATACAAGTGCCTTGATTGGATCCAGCTCGAGCGATCCCATGATCGCGCCTATGGCGGTTGCTGCAATGATAATGGCATAGAAACCTCGTGCATCATGAAAACCATGTGAAAGGCCTGCTTTCCACTCAAAGACTTCACTGACTGCAAATGCAGCTGAGCCAGCAAGAATCGGTACAGCCAAAAGGCCTGTGCCAATAATTCCTAGTGCAAAAACAATAAAGGCAAACTCTCCGGCAATGGGTTTAAGTGCTTCAGCTGCCTGTGCTGCAGTCAAAATATTTGTAATGCCGTGTTCGTTCAGGGTTACGGCAGTAGCAAGTACAATGCACAACGCAATCCCGTTTGAAAACAACATTCCAACAATCGTATCTTGTTTAATCCGCGAAAGGTGCTCAGCAGCGTATTCTGGATGAGCTCGGAGTGACGATGCATCTGGGCGACGGCGATCATCCTCAACCTCTTGAGAAGCTTGCCAGAAAAACAGATATGGACTAATCGTAGTGCCAAGTACAGCGACTACAATGGATGCATAATCATTGAGTGACATGGCTTGGGGGAAATAGGTCCAAGGCTTGATAGATTCAGAGACTACTTGCTTCCAAGGAATCGCGATAGATAGGTTGACTGCTACATATGAGAACAACGCTAGGGTTAGCCACTTCAAAACACGCACCGTACCTTCGTATGAGAAGTAAACTTGCCCAGCGATCGACAGAAGCCCAAAACCAATGATAAATGGAGCAACATGACCGCCAATAAGAAGTCGTATGGCTTCTCCCATAGCACCTAGATCTGCTGCGATGTTGATAGTATTTGCGGTAACAAGTAACCCAACAAGGCTTAATGTAAGCCAGCGAGGGCAAATCTTAGCAATATTGGAAGCCAATCCCTCCCCAGTAACCCAACCGATGCGTGCAGACAACATTTGAATGCCGATCATGAGAGGAGTCGTTAGAAACAAGGTCCAGACGAGTCCAAACCGGAATTGTGAGCCAGCCTGAGAGTATGTAGCAATACCGCTTGGATCGTCGTCAGCTGCTCCAGTGATGAGACCCGGTCCTAGGTGTTTAGTTATGCGGTTTATTTTTTTTGTAGTCATTTGCTAATTGTTCTTTAATATACGGCTTCACACCCATTTCCATGACATGATTGATATCAGAGGGCTTTGGCTCATAGGTGAATCAATGGCGGGTATGAAGTGCTTGTTGCTACCCGCTAAGACTCTTTGCATGCAAAGGCACGGCAGGTGCTAAGAACAGTTTGCTATGTAAGAAGGTAAATAAATAACTCATAATTTTCACTTTACCTTTTGGTGATATAAGTATGTCAACGGGTTGGATGATGACCCAACCCGCTACCTATAATCTTAAGCACTTTTTATCGTTAGGGTCTGCAGGTGTAGGTTAACTTTTAAATTACTTACCTATTTCTTTGCTTACAGAGTTTTCTTGTTGGTTAAGTGTTTTTTGTTCTTGTTTAGTAATGTGCCCATCGTTTTGTGAGGCCATATCTCTTTCTTCCTGACGGATTTGATGATCTTGTTTACGTAAGTTTCCCGCTTGCTCTTTGGTTAGATCACCTTCCTTTACTTCATGATTGATGCGCTTGTTTTGATTCTCTAAACGATCATTCACTTGATCTCGGAGTGGATGATGTTTTGCCCACTTTCCCTCTGCAGCTATTACGTTAGTAGTTAAAGTACCAAACAATAAGGCAGATAAAGCAATAACGAAAGTATATTTAGTGTGTTTCATATGTATCTCCAAAATTAAAGTAAATCTTTAGGTAAAGTATCTTTAATTGAGACATTTATCCGTCTCGATAGAACGCATCTTAATAGAGCGAAGCTGACGCTACACTGACAATTGTTTTTTTGTGTTTATTCATGTCTAGTTACTTGGCTTAACCTAGTTACTTGGCTTAAGTAAATGATTGAGCCTGACTGTGTTTCTCGTTAATGCAGCCACTTTGAAATAAGCGCAAACTATTGATTGGACTTAACCCATTTTGATAGACGTAACATAATGTCGAAATTAGAATAGGCGAAGCCAAAGGAGGGTGTCAGATATGCCCTACAATGTGATGAGTGTCTGCAAATTACCTTTACCTGTTGCTTTTCAAGCCTCTAATAGCAAGCACAGTGCTTTGATGCGATAATATTCCATGATTTCTGTTCATAACCCAACTTCTGTTTTACTTGCTTCGAATGAGGGCGATGTTTCCGCATGGATTGAATCTTCTGCGAAGCGTTTCTCGCCTACCGAAGTCGAGTTGATTCGCAATGCCTGTGAGTTGGCTGCTCCGCTTTATTTCGGCCATACGGAGCTGACGGGTGCCACACTGTTGCAGCATGCACTTGGTGCGGCGACGATTCTCATCGACATGAACATGGATGTAGAAACAATCGTTGCGACTATATTGCATGCTGTGCCGGAGTATCTTGGCGATTGGCGGGCAACCCTTGAAACACG
>DAIDAH010000173.1 GCA_027310735.1 Methylotenera sp.
CACGGCGACGGTGTGCCCAACCACATAAAGTAACAGTTTGGCCGATGTGTTCGCGGTTTAAATGGCCGCAGTAATGTGTACGCATAGTATTAAAGTCTTGTTAAATAGTCAGTTAATTAAATAGGAGATTTTATCTCTTGGTTTTTATAGTTGGTCTTTATTGGCAGCTTCTTGATGGTCTTTTTTGAGTAATTGCGGTACTAATTTTTCTGGTGGCGCTACAACCCCCATAGAAATAATGTATTTCAGTGCTTCGTCTACGCTCATATCCAAATCAATCACGTCAGCACGTGCCATCATCAGAAAATAGCCTCCGGTAGGGTTCGGCGTAGTAGGCACATACACACTCACGTAGTCCCCTTGCAAATGATTCGCCACATCGCCACCTGGATGGCCAGTCACAAAAGCGATTGTCCAAGCACCCTCACGTGGAAATTGCACTAGAACCGCTTGGCGAAACGCATTGCCAGAGTCTGAAAACAGCGTATCAGAAACTTGCTTAACGCTAGCATAAATCGACTTCACCACAGGCACCCGCGCCAGCAATGCCTCCCATAGGCGAATCAGATGCCTACCAAAGAAATTGGTCGCGATTAAGCCTGTGACAAAAATAATCACCAAGGTCAGCACGGCACCCATACCCGGAACATCTAAGCCAAACTGAGCTTTAGGCCGCCAACTTTCCGGAAGTAAGAATAAGCTCTGATCCATCATTCCGATGAGACTGGAAAGCACCCATACCGTAATAAATAAAGGTACAAGCACTAGCAAGCCGGTAATAAAATATTTTTTCATGTGCTTATTAGTTAACGTGTGTAAGTTGTATCGGACTAATGACAAGCACAGCCAGTAGAGCAAGCAGCTGGCACAGCTGCTTCATCAGGCTTTTTTTCAGACTTACTCTCCGCGCTGCTAGCAGACTTAGCAGGTGAACTGCCTGAACCATTCTTAAAATCCGTAGCATACCAGCCGCTACCACTTAGCTGAAAGCTAGGCGCAGACAATTGCTTACTGAAAGTTTCAGCACCGCACTCTGGACAAGCCTCAACATTTGCCGCGCTAATCTTGCGCATTACTTCGGCTTTAAAGCCGCAGCTACTGCATTGATAATCATAAATTGGCATATATAAATAACCAGTTAGTGTCTAAAGGTCGAATTATACCTCACAGACTAAGCCAATGCGATGAAACGGTTTGATTTGAAAACAAGGTGTTATGCAGATTTAGAATACACACTGTAAGAACAACGCAGCACTTACAGTGTGCATAACTTAGAGGAAGTAAATAATAGAAGTCAGCCAGCGTTTTAGTTGGCAGCAACACGTTGCGCGATATGTGCCAACGCCTCATCGACCTGATCGATCAGAATCAGACACAGGTCGCCTGCTTGCAATCGAGATAATGCCGTATCAATCGCTAAAAACTCACCTTGGATTTCATCTATGTTATTGGCACGCTTGGCATTGACCAAGCCCTGTTGCAGGAGTCGCAGCACTTCGCCATCAGCACGTCCGCGCTGACATTGATCTTGATAGAGAATGATGTCATCAAAAACATCGCCCAATATCTCGGTCTGACGACGAATATCATCATCGCGCCTATCACCAGCACCGCTAATCACTACCATACGTTTTTTTGCGGGAATCGTTTCAACGGCTGCAACCAAGGCAAGAATGGCATCAGGATTATGACCATAATCAGCAATCACGCTAGCGCCACGATAGTCAAAAAAGTTAAACCGCCCCGGTGCAGTCTGCGCATCATTCACAAACGTTGCAACGCCTTTGCGAATCACATCCCAATCAACATTCAACGCCCATGCGGCAGCTATCGCAGCCATCGCATTCTCAATTTGAAAACCAATAGTACCGTTGCGAGTGATTGGAATCTGCGACAACTCAACCCGTTGTTCAAATTGAGGTTGCTCAGCGTGCCGTTGTGCGGCAACGATTTGACCATTTTCTACATAAACTATACGGCGACCACGTGCATAATGCGCTGCCATCACCGGATGATGACGGTCTTGCGTGAAAAAGGTCACTGAGCCAGGGCAGGCCTCCGCCATATTTGCAGTCATAGGATCAGCCGCATTCAATACTGCCATGCCATCCGGCGCAACATTCTGCACCACAACGCGCTTCACTACGGCAAGATCATCCACCGTAGTAATGTAGCTCAAGCCCAAATGATCACCCATACCGATATTAGTAACCACAGCCACATTGCAGCGATCAAATGCCAAACCCTCACGCAATACACCACCACGCGCCGTTTCAAACACCGCCGCATCTACATCTGGGTGCAACAGCACATTGCGCGCGCTTTTTGGTCCGCTACAATCACCTATATCAATTCTTTTACCTTGGATATACACACCATCGGAGTTGGTCATACCCACACGCAAACCCTGACAAGACAGAATATGCGCGGTTAAACGCACTGTAGTTGTTTTACCATTTGTGCCAGCAACAGCCACTAGTGGAATTCGCCCATCGTCTCCATTGGCAAACATGGTCGATACGATAGGCTCACCCACCGCACGACCTTTACCAAATGATGGCTGTAAATGCATACGCAAGCCGGGCGCGGCATTCACTTCAACAATGCCGCCACCCTGCTCTTCCATCGGATGAAGCACGCTGTCGCACACCACATCAACACCGCAGACATCCAAACCAATCATCTGTGCGGCTGCAACTGCACTTGCAGCCATTTGAGGATGCACATCATCAGTCACATCGGTTGCTGTTCCGCCAGTGCTTAGGTTGGCATTGTTGCGCAAAATTACGCGAGCGCCTTTAGCTGGCACAGCATCTGCACTATAACCCTGCACAGCTAGTCTTGCGAAAGCGATTTCGTCAAAACGTATTTTTGTGAGCGATGTGGCATGCCCATCACCACGGCGCGGATCACTATTCACCTGCTCGACCAATTCACGTACAGAAAGCACGCCGTCACCCACCACCTGCGGCGGCTCACGACGAGCAGCAGCAACAACTTGATCCCCAACCACTAGCAAACGGAAATCATGACCAGGTATGTATCGTTCCACTAACACCTCTGAACTAATTTCTGCAGCGGCACTATAAGCAATATTTAAATGGTCGCGTGTCACAACATTAACGGTCACACCTTTACCCTGATTACCATCCTGCGGCTTCACCACCACTGCTCCGCCAATTTCACACATGGCAGCCCAAGCATCATCAATATCCGTTACAGGGCGCCCCTTCGGCACAGATACACCTGCCGCATCAAGCAAGCGCTTGGTCAACTCTTTATCCTGAGCAATAGTTTCAGCAATCGCGCTACTGCGATCCGTCTCGGCAGCCTGAATGCGGCGCTGGCGACTACCCCAGCCAAATTGCACCAAACTACCTTGGGTAAGCCGTCTTACAGGGATGCCGCGCGATACTGCCGCTTGCACAATAGAACCAGTACTTGGACCGAGCCTTTCATCTTCATCTAAATCTTTTAGCTGCTTTAAAGCTTCTGCAAGATCAAATTGCGCACTATCAACCGCGGCTTGGCATAAGGCTTGAGCAAGCTTGAGTGCTAATCGCCCAACTTCTTCCTCGCTATACTCAATCACCACTTGATACACGCCTCGCTCTAGCGTCGCCGAAGTGCGGCTAAAGGTAACAGCACATCCGGCCTGCGCCTGCAGTGTCAAAGCTACCATTTCCAGCACATGCGCCATTGGAACTGCATCCGCATGACCCGCTAATTGCAACACACCTATCTCAGGGAAAATTGCTCTAAGGCGAGACTCAAAACCATTGATATTCGCAATACAGCATTCTGCATCAGTACAGGTGACAATTGCCTCAATAGAGGAATGCCTACTCCATAGATTAGGGCCGCGCAACGCGCGAACTCTTGACACTTCCATTAAACAATTTCCCTTGTATTTGCAAATATCACATAAAAAAACATAGTCACCGCCAGCACAATTTTATTGCACTGACACCTCTGCCTGCTTGACTGAGAACGTCTCAATCCCCGCACGAATTAACTCCGGAGAAATACCGAGCGCCCATACCGCACCGATGGCAGCCAGTACATACTCAAGCTGCGCACCCTCACTATCATCATTCAGCAATGGGATAGACGCTAACTTTGTCAATGATATTTTTTCGCTCCCAGTGACCAGCACTACACAATCAGCTTCCAGCAATACTGCCCGACCGCTTTGCGCTAAGTGTACTTCAACCACAGGCAATGCCGCATCACGCGCAAAGAAAATCACTTCGCCATCACATAGCTCTGCCATCGGAGCAACCAGAGGGTCAGCCGCATTAAGCACAGCAACACCATTACCGAGCACAACATCCACTTGGGTACGCAATACGTTATAGACCTGATCTGAGGTCTCAATGTAGGACGCACCGAAATGCTGATCTGGTTTAATATTGGTCACCACACCAACTTGGCAACGGTCATAACCCAAACCTTCATTCAAGATTGTTGCCACACTATTTTCAATGATCGCGGCTTGTACAGTGCGGTTCATCAACACTTTCTGAGCCGCCGGCCACGTTGCACAATCTCTTGCTTCAACTAATCGCGAGCCTAAATAAAGACCATCACTACAGGCAAGCCCAACATGTGTGCCACTCATATGTAATAATTTAGCCGCGATTTTTGCAACCAGCGTCTTGCCACGACTGCCTGCAATACCAATAACAGGAATACGGCCGTTATCTTCTTCAGCAAACAAGCTATCAACAATTGCTTTACCCACTGGACGAGGTTGACCATCGGCGGGCTTAAGGTGCATGAGTAAACCAGGACCAGCATTTACTTCAACTATTGCGCCACGCTGATTATTTAAAGGCTGAGAAATATCTTCAGCCACCATATCGATACCAGCAATATCAAGACCCACGATACGTGCGGCCAGCGCTGCCACTGCGACCACTTCAGGATGCACTAGATCAGTCACATCAATGGCAACATTACCGTTACGCTGAATAATGACAGACGTATTTTCAGGCAATATTGAATCAATGGTAAAACCTTGCCGCTCAATTTCAAAAATTACTGCCGGGTTTTGATCAACCAAGATCAAATCAAGTGGAAACTCCTCCGCTTCACCTCTTCGCGGATCGGTATTGATTTGCAGATCAATCAAGCAGCGGATGGTTGAGCTGCCATCACCTACGACGGATACAAACTCACCTCTGGCTGCGGCCGCCAGCTTACCGTCTACAATCAGCAAGCGATGTTCATTGCCACGTATAAAGCGCTCAACAATCACTTCGCTGCCTTCAGCATCAGCTAATTTAAACGCAGCTTCAACTTCCGCGCGAGTCATCAACTCAGTAGATACGCCACGCCCATGGTTTCCGTCACTCGGCTTAACTACCACTGGCAAGCCAATATCCTCGGCTGCCTCCCATGCATCTTCCGGACTATCAACAATCTGACCCTCAGGCACAGGGACGCCACACGCCTGCAATAAACGCTTGGTTAAATCTTTATCACGGGAAATACCTTCTGCAATCGCACTGGTACGATCAGTTTCTGCTGTCCAAACACGGTGCTGACGTGCACCATAGCCCAGTTGCACCAAATTACCATCGGTCAATCGAATAGAGGGGATTTGTCGCTCGGTGGCAGCATCCACAATACATGCCGTACTTGGACCCAAACATAGTGAATCGACCATATCACGCAATTGCGCAAGCGTAGCCGACACATCAAACGGGCGACCTTCAATTGCAGCCATGACTAAATCGCGGGCCGCAGCAATTGCCGCACGGCTCACCTGCTCATTCCGCGAACGCACCACAACTTTGTAA
>DAIDAH010000174.1 GCA_027310735.1 Methylotenera sp.
GGCGAGGTGCCATGTAGCCAAGGCGAGCGATCTCAACTTGAGCGCGTGCGGCACGCGAGCGTGCATTGCGATGAAAAATCTCAAGAATGACCATTGTGCGATCCATCACCTCGCAGCCAACTTCCTTTTCAAGATTACGTGCCTGCGATGGTGAAATTTCGTGGTCAACCAATAAAGCTTCGATTTCATTAAACCCAGCTAGCTCGGCTTGATTATTCACAAAGTCATATATTTCCTGCCGCTTGCCGGCACCAAGGTAAGCTTTCATATCAAAGTTGAGCCGCTTCTGCACAAATGTTCTGACAATCTCGTAGCCCAGTGTTTTTGCGAGTTCGCGTAACTCGTTCAGTGATGCTTCAAACTCAATGTCGGTCACACTCGGTAATTGAACTGCCGCTACAACTGCGTATCTGGATTGCACTTTGACTTCTTTTTGCATGGGGGATTGCATCACTTGAGTGGTTAAGGGCAGATAGTACCTGAAAAGGTAGTTTGAGTATGACTTAACTGGATAGAGGAGGGTGCCTCACACTCAAAGAAGTCAGTAGCGCGAGGATCAGTGACGATTAACGGCTGATTCTTGAATTGATACTAAATATAATATTTGGGATATAGGTGGCTAGCAATAGTAAGAGAGCCATCGTCAAATATATCCATTGAACAGAATATGTAGTTACAAAACTTGCATCTGGTTTTTGTTGTTGAACAAAGGTATAGAATTCTTGGTTATCCTGTCCTTTAATGTATTTTGCTTTGATTTCACCTGCCAATGTTTTTAGATATTCATCATCGAGTTGAGATAAATATCGGTCATATTCTGCAGAAGCGATCGTAGGATTTGGGTCATCCTGATTTTTACTTGCTAAGGCTGACGTAAAGGTACCGCCAGTTCTTGGGTTATTGTTATCACTAATTGGCCAATATCCCACCTTTTCATTGGCTGCATTAAAACGAGGTACAGCTACTTTGTTATGCCCACCAACACCAACGAACAGAAAGTCTTTACCCGTTTGAATACCGCTCAAATCTTGCTTAATCGTCACATTGACCTTTGGTGCTTCATCCCCATCGGTAAAAAACAGCATCTTTGCCGGTACATTTAGCAGATCAAATGTATTAGCAGCGGCGAGTACTCCGTAGCTCAAACGACTATTTCCTTTCCAGCCCATACGCCATTCTAGGTGATCTATTGAATCGGTAATTACATCTAAATTTGAGCATACTTCTAGGGGCATGATCAGCAACGCAATATTGTCAGATGCAAAAACGCCTATGCTGAAATAAGTGCCGCAGGGCGAAGTTTCAACAATCTTCTTCATTAAATATCGAGTGTAAGCGAGTCTGCTGGTGGGTTGATTGTTTAATTTCTCATCCTCAGCGTTCATACTTTGCGTTACATCCGCCACAAGTAGGTAATTATGCACTTTCTGTTTTAATTGGATTTCGGGCTTAATAATCGCCAATATCAGAAAAATAACAGCAAGCAGATAAAGCACGGTTTCATAGTTCGCTTTAAGAAACGCTAAAGTACTCTTCATGACAATCCAATCGGCAAATTACTTAATTCCATGGTGGATTGGTCTTTTGGTGCTGCCTTCATGTTTCTCGTCATGACGGATTGCAATAGGCTGAGACTAAACTTTGTCGCAGGTGCCATAGGCGCTAATCTTAATGATTGCTCATAGGTCATTTTCGCTTGAATGTAAGCATATCTAGCGTCATCTTGTAACTGAACATCGGTGGTTGCTGTATGCATGAGAATCCTATATAAAATTCAAGCGCTGAGGGTTGGATTTTCTAGTATTTTAATGAGGTTTAAAAGGGAGGTGGGGCGTACTTTATAGGAGTTAAAGTAATACATTAAATGGATTATTTTGATATAACCTATCGATTAATCTTGTAGGTTGATGATTCTTTTTATTTAAAGAGTCTATGCGTATTACTTTAGTTAACTATATCTTGTTCGCATAATGTATAGAACAGATAGTAAATTGGTGTGTAAAAATTAACGATCAATAAGTTTATTTCTTGGCCGCTTTGCCGATGCGGCAGAGTATTTCCTAAAGATTTTGGAATTTCTCTGGTAAATTTTCTGTATAGAACATTGCGTCTAGTCTAGGATTTACCAATGTCGATAACTCAACTGAGCTGTTTATTTCCTTCATGGTGGCAATTAGACCTTCAGTAAATGCCTCTTTTAAATGTTTTAGTGAAACTATTATTAGGCTCCCATCATCCGTCATCACAGGCATCGTACTTGCATCAACGTAACTTAAAGTTTTTGCTTTTCCTTCTCTTACGAGTTTAGGATGTGGTGTATACCCATGCGAAAAACCACATCGGGCTGCATAAATGTCAGTCCCGGTCAGTTGATACTTATTACCTTTAAGGCTCATAAATTTATCTGCCCAGGCTATGAATTCTTTTCTTGTCGTATCTTCCTGATGAGCTGGTCTTGTTAGTCCTGAGATTATATCTACTGCGTTCAATAGCAATTGCGCGGCTGCTAGATATCTATCTGATTGGACGTTCCACTGGATATCTGTGCAAATATGATCGACGAATATTTTCTTAAAAAGGGGCTTATTCAAATATCCATCACTCATTTCAATTTCCTCAGTTCGATTGCTTACATACTTTACGTGTCCAGTTACACGTAAAGTATCGCTCATTTTTGAGCGTTTTTTACTATCTAAAGAATTACCTAAAAATCGCTACAAACAGCCTCGGTACTGTGTTACAAAGGTTTTTAACACTCAAAAATAGAGCGTAAAGTAGGGCGCGAAATACAAAAAGTTATCCACAGGCACTTAAAATCATTGAAACCCTTATGAAATATAGCTTCCAGAGGTTTTTTAGGTTAGGGCGCTTATTCTGTGTAAATAGCGATTTAATCCACTTTAGCACTATTGGAATTATTTTCCAATTTAGGCGTTTGATTTAGACTGATTGTTGATTATTACGTCTTTTATCTCCATATAAGAAAAGACTTAGAAAATTAAAGGCTTTATCTTTGTTTATTTCAGTTTATATTGTCAGTGTAGGATTAAAGAATAGGTGGATTTATGATGTTTAAATTTAAAAAATGGTTATGGACAAAGATTACAGGGTTGATGGGCGCCGATAGGGCTTATGCTAAATATCTGGCTCACTTTAATCATTATCAAAATAACGTTGTTGATAGTGAATTACAAAAAGACTTGAATGTAAAAGCGCTGAGTAAAGAAGAGTTTTTAAAGATGTGGAAGCCAAAGACCAAATGTAAGACTGGCTGCTGTTGATCGTTTATGCATAAAATCTAATTACCGCCCGCCCGCAGTGAAGCGAGGACGGACGGATAATAAGATTTTTTCACAATGTTGTAATTTAAGCCGTAAGCCCGAGTTCACGTAGAAACTTCTCAAACCCACGCGGTTTTTCCTGCAAGCTTAGCGGCAGTACAAGCTCCTGCGGTATATTTTGGAGCGGTGCGGCGCCGCACGATGGCAGGGTACCTGCGCGAAGCGTAGGGGAGCCATCGCTCGCCGCTCCACGCTCGATACTGGCTTTCAGGCGCTCAAGGTCTTTTGCGGCTTTCCGTTCAGCTAGCCAACGCCTCGCCATCCAGAAGTAGTTTGAAATATAGCGAAGCTCATGTGGTTTGAAGCCTCGACCTTCAGGCGACCAAAGCGTATCACCTCTAACAAACCATTCATCGAAGTAATTATCATCAAAAACATACCCTACTTTAATTTTTAAAACGCGATAAGCGGTGTAGGGGATGCGTGTACGTCCTTTTTCCCAGTTTTGTACTGTTTTCTGGGTAACATCAAGCAGCTCGGATGTCTGCTGAATATTCAAAAACGCTCTATGACGCATTAAATAGAAGTCCTCGGGGTCTATGTATCGCCTAGGTGATTTTAACGCGCTTATGCGCTTCGTTTTTTTACACTTTTTTGTTGAGTCTGAGCACGCGGTCATTGTGATGCTCCTAGATATGTAATTGCACCCAGTACGTGAATTCTTTCGTCTTGGGTCAAATTTTCTATGAACATCTCAAGCAGATTGTAATGCCGCAGTAAAAAATCTCTGGGCATTACATCCGAGGCGACGTCAATATCAGATGCAAGTGATGTTGCAATGTTTAGCGTTTGCTCATGTGAGAGTGTGAAGTGATAAATGGCCTGTGAGGGCGGCATTACAGTCCGAGGAACTAAAACATGCCTAATTTTGATTTATTAGCGTGAATTCCAAATTAAACACTTACATAAGTCTTCCGATGTGTTTTATTAACCTTATCTCCCTCTTTACTTCTTTTTTTAAGAAGTAAATCATTGACATTAATGACAAAAAGAACTAAAAATGCAATAACAATGCAAAATGTTTCCTAGCACCTTGTTTTAATTAGTTTGGAGGTGGTATGAATACCTCAAATCCAACACTTAAGTCGAATATTCGCAATGCTACGCTTGCGAAATATCGTTCTCGTGGTAAGAACGTTAGCAATCTCTGGCTGGTTTATAGCCCCAAGACAGATTCTGATTGGATACTTCCGAGTGATAGGCAGTTAATTCATTGGCTTTATTATCTAGAAGCAAACTCTGAAGTCCAGTCTTTCAATGTTCAACCCGAACCTATTCTTTCCCAAGATGATGATGAAGTAAGAGCTACAGAACTCGACGCAATCGTTTATTACAGGAACGGCCAGCAAGAGTGGCATGAGGTCAAAGCGGGTACAGATCGTGATGAACCCTCACATCATTCCCAGAAAACTGCTCAAACGATCGCTGCATGCAAAGCAAGAGTTTCTTATAGACGTTTCAATGATCTTGACTTAAAACCGGTCATGAAAATTGCGATGCGGTGGTTTAAAGCTATTGGATATGCAGCAGCGATAAGAGGTGAGCAACACACACGATGTAATAACGAGCTCGTGATGTTATTTAAAGAATTGAAAAGCGGTAATATTTCTAACATTCTCAACAAAATGGATGAGTATGATTCCGCGATTGTCATAGGGCTAGTCATCCGTATGGCGATCAAAGGATTGATCAGGATTGATTTAAGTAAAACCACTTTCGGCCTACTTACACCTTGGGAGTTTCAAGGATAAATAATCATGAAACGACGTGATTTTATTTCAATGGTTCCTGATCGAGATACTTGGCCTACAGTTAACGTATCTGAACTTCCACGGGATCGTTTAGAACTTTTCAATCATCGATATAAAGCCATCAATATGTATATTGATGGCGAACCAATACGTGATATTGAAACTACAACCGAAATTTCTTACAAAATACTCCAACAATTACTCAATAAATGTATCGAACCAGGACACGATGGCAGAATAAAAGGATATCGAGCGTTAATTCCTTTTTTAGTAAGAAGTCCTTATAAACGAACAGTAGTATCAGCCGCCAAACCATTGGGTGGGCAAGGGGGATTTTCAGGGCTGTTAAGGCAAGTTTTGAATAAGTATCCCAGTATTGAGGATTACCTTAAAAAATTGATACTAAAAAGAAATTCACCTGAACGCAATGTCCATGAAAAAAGTATTCGTGCAAAAGATTTACATCAAGCTTTTTTGAAAAAACTTAAAAAGGCTGGCATTGAGTCAGATCAATGGCCATTCAATACTAAACATCTCGGGCTTAGATCCATCCAAAACTTCATGAATGAAGTTTTAGATGAGTCATTTGGTCGCTCTGTGAATGTTCGGGGTGAGAGGGCGGCAATTGCTCACACGGCAGTTAGTACTGGATATGAAGCATTTTTAAACTTTGAAGAACCTTATGATGCGGTTGAGTTAGATG
>DAIDAH010000175.1 GCA_027310735.1 Methylotenera sp.
TGAAATTATTCCGCTGCGCAATATTGGATTCAAGTCAATCGATATTGTTTGCGCAAGCCCTATGTAGCGGAATCATAAGCGAACGACAAGACTGTAACTTTGTATTACAACAATTCAATCTTAATGGGGCGAGCGATGATTATAGAAAAAGATATTACTGTCAATACAAACATCGAAGTTGCTTGGAAAGTGCTAGGTATCGAATTTACTGATGCTTATATATGGGCTTCTGCTGTGAATCATTCAGAAGGGGCAGGTCGCGGAATTAACGGCGCGTCTTGCTCTGAAAGAGGATGTGCTACATCTATGGGTAAATTGAAAGAAAAATTATTGCAATATTCAAATGAAAACCATTTTTTATCTTACCAAGTTGCAGAAGGAATGCCATTTATGGTGAAACAGGCAACCAATACTTGGAAATTATTATCTGTAGGACAAGAGCAATCAAAACTGTATATGCGCATGGATATTCAATTAGGTGGCGTTATGGGCAAAATAATGCAACCCATGATGAAAATGATGATGTCAAAAATGGGAAATGAGCTTCTTGAAGAGTTCAAATATTATGTTGAAAATAAGCAGCCACATCCAAGAAAATTAAAAGCTGCAAAAAAATACAACGCTAATTAATCTGATTTAACCTTTATGAGGTGATTATTAATTTAGTGCTTGGCAATGCCTTTTCGCTAAACCTATTTTATCTGTGTTCACAAACTTATCGCATGGAGGAATCGGTAGGCATCTATCAAACCCTCATTGAACTCTCGATGCAGCAAGCATTAATTTTAGTAACAGTGACGACTTAGATAAGGACTTATAAAAAATGGATTATGTAATGAAACCTATTGTAAATGCCGCTAGCATAATAGTTGCGCTACTCTTCAATTGCCATGCAATCGCCTCTGAGCCGGTTTGGAGCACCTCTGGATTAAAAATGCCGGAATCCGTGGAATATGATGCAGCCCGTGATCGATTTTATATTTCAAATATAAATGGCTCAATTACGAAGCCTGATGGCAACGGAAGTATCGGTTTGATTGATGGAACAGGAAAGCTGATAGATATAAACTGGGTTGTCGGGCTAGACTCCCCTAAAGGGCTTGCTCTTTATGAGAACAAGCTTTATGTCGCCGATGTGAATGAGTTGGTTGTAATTAATGTTGTAAGCGGGAAGGTGGTTGCTCGTTATCCTGCAAATGGTTCAATGATACTTAATGGCATCTCTATCAACAAAAATGGAAAGATATTTGTATCTGACTGGACAGGAAATCGTATTTACACTTTAGATGGTGGTGAACTAAAAATTTGGCTGGATAGTCCTGAGTTGAATTCACCCAACGGATTATGGGCAGAAAACGACTATCTCTATGTTGCTAGTTGAGGTAAAAATCCCAAGCCGGACTTTACGACAGAAACAACAGGTAATCTCAAGAAAATATCCCTGAAAACCAAAAAAATCGAGACCTTCAAGCAGCATGAGCGCTGGATCAACATGGATGGCATTGCCCGCTACTCCAAAAATAAATGGTTGATAAGTGATTTTTTAAAAGGTGAAATTTTTCTGATCAATGAAAAAGGTCAAATCGAAAAAACAATTACCTCTAAAAAAGGTGCGGCCGATATTTTCTACATCCATGAAAAGAATCTGATCGTTGTTCCGGTACTAATGGACAACGAAGTTGTGACTTACCTAGTGGACTGAACATGCGTCAATTACAGAATAAAAGAGCAGTAATTACTGGTGGCAGCGATGGTATTGGTTTTGGCATTGCTAAGTCATTTATTGAAAATGGTGCAGATGTACTGATCATTGCTCGCAGTAAAAAAAAATTAGAGGATGCTCGCTGCCAGCTTTCAGCTATTAGTGATCAAAAGATACATTGCATTTCAGCAGATTTGTCTAATTGTTCTGCAGTTTCAGAAACAGCAAATCGGATTGCCACAATTTGGCCGGATTTAGATATCATAGTCAACAATGCTGGATCCGGCATATTCTCACCGTTTGAAGATGTAACGTTTGATGAATTCGATGCTCTTATTAACCTTAACGTCAAAGCGCCATATTTTCTTTCGCAAAGCTTGTTACCTGCGCTGGTTAAACGGAAGGGCAATATCATTAATATTTCCTCCTATTTTTCTCATCGAATGATTCCTGGAAGGACATCGACGGCTTATTCCTTGACAAAAGGAGCGATAGATTCATTTACAAAAGCACTGGCTATTGAATTGGGTGTGAGCGGGATTCGAGTCAATGCGATTGCTCCTGGAACTGTTGATACTCAATTGGTACGCAATGCTTTGGAAAAAATGTCTGTGGATTCAGCAAGGAAGTTTAAAGAAATGATTGAGACGATTTATCCGCTAGGTCGAATTGGAACACCAAGAGATGTAGGAGGGGCTGCTGTATATCTGGCATCAGATTATGCAAAGTGGGTAACTGGAGCCATTTTTAACATTGATGGTGGCCTCACTACAAATTAGCTTGTAGTGTGAAATTTAGGCTAATGTTTGTCATAAAACTCTTCAACGATGTCCCCCAAGTCTTGTCGGTCAGCGTGGTCTTTGCTATAGGCGATGAATTAGTTAGATACGTGTTGATAATTCAATAAGAACTGTTAAGACTTAAAGATAAAAAAGCCTGAAGTTATCCAGGCTTTTTTACTTGCAGCTTAGTTATGTCTTATATTCAACCTAAGATTAAATTTGCACCACTAAAGCTCATTAATCATTTAAAGGGGAAATTTACAATTAATACGGCTAAATTATTTGTTATGTACTTGTCAGTTTTCGAGTGCTAACCATTTCTTAAAACTCAAATAATAGGGGTTATTAAACCTCTTTATGCCGAAATGAAGCCAGCGCAAGTTTTAAGCGTTAAAGTTAAGGGAATAAACGTAGAGGCAGAAACTCAATAACACCCGTAAAACGGGTGTTATGAGATTTTACTTAACATGTGGGGACAGTCTCCGGAGATGGGTTAGGTTATGCAGCTCATAGAGCAACCTTTAACTTGCGACCACCAGTAATAGCAAAACCTTCACGCTCATAAAATGCTAACGTTTTATCAAACTGCGGAAGGGGTGGTGTTGTAACTTCTAATCGTTTCCAGCCCAGTGATGCACCGAATGACTTTGCTTGCGATACGAGATGAAGCCCTACATGATTTGAGCGGAATTCTGGACGAACATAAAGCTCTGGCATGGTGCCAAAACAACCTTCTGCGTAAAGAGCATAGCTTTCATACAGTGCCACGAACCCAATTGCATTTCCACCATCATCCCGAGCGATAAATACGAAGTATTTTTCGCTCTTGAGAAAGTCTTTGAGTCTATTCGCTGTTTCTTCTAAATCAAAGTTAAACGCTTGAACACCAATGACACTCATAATTTCACTCAGCAACTCACCAACCATTACAGCAACTTCATGGGAGTTGTCCGCAGTTGCTTTTTCGATGGTTATTTTTGCGGTCATTTTATTCTGGTCTAATGTTTGAATTGAGGTCACTGTTAACCGATTGAGGGTGATGAGTTGTCGTTAGATATTATGATCATTCAATAAAAATTGTTAAGGCTTACAAATATAAAAAAAACTGAAATTATCAGGCTTTTTTACTAGTAATTTATGCGGTTGGTACTAGCGACTTATGAGGTAAAACTAGCCGCTTATGGGGTATCCCACAAACACCGAAACTCCTTTTTATTTAGTTAATATTAACCACACTTACTCTCACCACAGTTCAAACAAGTCAAACACCCGTCCATAATAATCGAGGCCTTGGTATTACACTTATTGCAAAGCTGTGCGCCTTTTGGGAAGCCTTCACTATTCACTTCTTCACCTGGTTTAGCGTGTTTTTCCAAGTATTCTGCTTTTTTCTCATCGACCAGTTTTTGTTGGTGTTGATCTAAGCCTGGTTTTTTCAGCATGCCGATTTCTTGCAGGTGTTGCTCAACCACTTCGCCAATTTCAGCAACCAAGCTCGGTACGAACTTGCCACCTTTTTTGAAGTAGCCGCCGCTTGGTTCAAACACGCTTTTCAGCTCTTCTACCAAGAAAGTCACATCGCCACCTTTACGGAACACGGCTGACATCACGCGCGTTAGCGCTACTATCCATTGAAAGTGCTCCATGTTTTTGGAGTTGATGAATATCTCGAATGGACGGCGATGCTCACGTGGTGTGCCTTCGTCCATCACCACATCGTTAATGGTGATGTAGAGTGCATGCTCTGTGACTGGTGTTTTGATTTTGTAGGTGTTGCCGACTAATTTGTCTGGGCGGCTTAATGGCTCACCGAGTTGGATTACATTTTTTGAGCCAGAACTTTGCTCAGCGGCTTTGGCTTCTGCGTCTTTTTTGTCTTGCTCGCTCACTAGCGCGTAGCCAACGATTTTCTTTTCAATTTTAACTGCCATTTTTTTCTCCTGACGAGATTTCTGCTCTCGCATTTTAAGTGAGACCATCCTCACCCTAGCCCTCTCCCGCCTGCGGGCGAGGGGATTAATTTGCTAATTTAGCTGAATTAAAACGTTACGTGCGATACGAGTGCTAGGCAAACAATGGTTTTGAACCGGAGTGTACATAGAAGTACATGAGGATTTAAAACCATTCTTTAACAACGCAATCGTGAGCATCGTAGTTTTAAGCAGCTAAATTTAGAACTTGCCGTAATAGCCTTCTTTTAACGCATCATAAAGGTTGGCTGCTGAGTGAATTTCACCATCGTATTCAATCTCTTCATTACCTTTTACTTCTAGCTCGGTGCCGTCTTCTAGCGTGAATTTGTAGGTGGTGTTTTCTAAGTCTTTCTCAGTCACCAATACGCCTTGGAACGCTTCAGGGTTGAATCTGAATGTGGTGCAGCCTTTCAGGCCTTTATCGTATGCGTAGAGATAGATGTTTTTGAAGTCTTCAAAATCATAGTCTGTAGGCACGTTGATGGTTTTTGAGATTGAGCTATCAATCCACTTTTGCGCTGCGGCTTGAATATCCACGTGCGCTTTGGCTTGAATAGTAGATGAATCCAAGAAGTAATCTGGCAACTTTTCATCTTCTTTATCGCTGAATGGCATCGCATTTGGATTAATCAATTCGCGGTAGGCTAACAACTCATAAGAGAATACATCGACTTTCTCTTTTGATTTTTTGCCTTCACGAATCACGTTACGTGCATAGTGGTGCGCAAAGCTTGGTTCAATACCGTTGCTGGCGTTGTTAGCCAGTGAAAGTGAGATCGTGCCAGTTGGTGCAATTGAACTATGATGCGTAAAGCGCACGCCCTTGGTGGCGATTTGATTACGCAAGCCTTCTGGGAACTGTTGCATATAACGGCTGTATTTACCTAACAGCACTTTACCTGCGATTTTTTGACCGACTTTAATACCGTCTGCCGCCATTTCTGGGCGTTTTGCCAACATATCGGCAGTGACTTCAAACTTCTCGTCCATGATTGGTGCTGCGCCTTTTTCAGTCGCAAGTTGTACGCCAACTTCCCAGCCCACTTCAGCCATCACACGAGTAACTTCATCCGTGAACTTGAGTGAGTCTTCTTCACCGTATTTCATTTTCATCATGGTAAGGGTTGAGCCTAAACCCAAATAACCCATACCGTGACGGCGCTTGCGTGCAATTTCTTCACGTTGTTGTGGCAATGGCAGACCATTGATTTCAACCACGTTGTCCAACATACGTGTGAAAATCGCTACCACATCGTGGTACTCTTTCCAGTCGAAATAAGCTTCATCAGTGAATGGTTTTTTCACAAAGCGTGTCAGGTTCACAGAGC
>DAIDAH010000176.1 GCA_027310735.1 Methylotenera sp.
GCCCAAGACATTGGCACCTGCATTAAGCCAATCTAAACTCGAAATTGAGCTGGCAGGGCTTGCGGTTGGGTCGGCTGCGCCAGTATCTTGGGCAAACCATTGCTTTTGTAAATCGCTAAGTGTTTGGCTACCCATTTTGATTGGCCTTGGATTTATTCTGTTGAGCCATGAATAAGGCAAGACCGATTAGTACGGCAAATGCAAATCCGCTGGATTTAGTAGCATTCGCCGCAATTGGAAAGGCTGATAAAGGTAAGGTATTCATTACGCCACCTCTTCATTTTCTGTTTGTGGTTCTGTGATTAGGCCTGCGCTTTTGAATGACTCAATGGCTTGATTCATGATTAACCCTAAAACGCTGTCAGTTGCAGGGTTAATGTTGCTGGCAATAAGTCCAATTTGAGGCCATCCCATAAGAGAGCGCATGAGAAGGTAGTTAGCTGCTAGTAGCGAAAATGACTCGCGTAATCCTTCCAGTGTTTCTTCTGACAGTTCACCTGTACCAAATAGCGCTTCATCGCGAACGATTGTAGTGGTCAGTAATTTGACTAAATGATCGTCATTTTCAGCCATTGTTTTGAATGTGCTTAAAAGCGTTTCGTCTGATACGGCATCAGACACTTGCATTGTCATGCGTTTTGGGCTGAATGTTTCGGCTGCTGCTTTTAGGATTTCTGCATCGGGCTCTTCATGTTTTGGGCTATTGTATTCAAAGACTAAACCTTTGCTTTCAAAATAGTCTTTTAGTTTGGCTAGGTGCTCTGGTCTAAGATGACGATCACCATTTCTAAACTCACTACAATATGATCTTGATATACCAGTTTCTCTAGAAACCTCTGATACATTTAAACGTAGACGAATTAACGCTTCGTCAAACTCGGCTCTTGTGAGGGCGTACTCTTGTTTTATGGCCATATAGCCTCCTATGATTGCAATAAATCAATTCAATATGTATTGATTGATTGCAATCATAGGCCAGTGAAAAACAAAATGCAATATTTCAATGCAATTTGTTTTAATTTATTGCAATTTGGGTGTTATGCGTCTTTTAACGTTCGAGGAGGGGGTGGGCTTTCAAAGATTGAGTCATCATTCTGATCGTCAGGTACAGGTCTAAGGTTTCCGTAATTAGTAAAAACCCCTGTTGTTGTTTCCGCTATAAACTTTTTAATCAACTCTTGTAGAGGAAGGTCTTTGGAATCAACTCCAACTACATCAACTAGACTCTTTAATATGTCCTCTGACATTATGTTTGCCATAGACATCATGGCTGATAGTTCAATATCACCGAGCTTTCTTGAAAGTAAGGAGAGAACTAAGCTAGCCAATGAGTCGCGCTCTTCTGGCGCAAGTGCAAGCATCCCGAGGGCTAAGCGAACAGATACGCTTAGTTCGTCGCCACGCATAAATTCAAGACTTGCCTGTATCGTTTTAGCAGGGGAGTCGGAACCAAAAAGTAGCCAGTTTGGTGTAACTTTTAATGTTTCACATAAGATGCAAATCTCGCGCGCACCTGGCTTATTGACTCCAGTTTCATATAGGGAAAGCACTGCTCTAGAAATTCCCATGTCATCTTGGCCGTGCCATTTGCTTCTTGTGTGAAGGGCTTGCTGTGACCAGCCTAAACCCGTTCTAGCTTCTAGAATTCGCTTTCCGATTTCACGAGCAAGAGTGTCTGTTTTGTCTTTATCAGTTTGTTTTTTATCTTCAGTCATAGGAGTTTTTCGCTTACTTACATTACTGTCAACGCCTTGTCGTTATTGGATCGACAACGATTAACAGCAGAATCTGAAAACGCTTATGTTATAACAGATAAACGTTAATGCCTAACATCAGTTTGGCAATAGTCGCATAGAGTAAATAAAGGCTTTTATGTGTGGTGTTTTATTCGGCAGCCGTAGCAGCTTCATAAAATTTAAGAATGGCAGGAGCCGTAAAACGTGATTCACTTAATCCATGACAAACTCTAGCGAAAATTTCACTATCGAGAGTTTCTTTGTGATTGAAAATGCCTTGGTTTACACCGTTGATAAGTTTGTCTGCGGTTTCAATGCGAGCTAGTCTGTATACAACGTAACTATCATTCCTGATAAAAGGATGGTCGCCACTATAAAGTTTACAGGCTGGGTCGTATGGGATATTTGGTTTTAGAGTAGATATACTAACTAGTAGAGCAGACTTAATGTTGCTTTCTGGGTGTGGGTATGGATTTGTGAGAAGAATAAATAAATGCTTACGATCTGGGTCACTTTCTGACGCAGAAGGAATTAGAAGGGTTGCCCTTTGAAAGGGCAAAAACAAACTCATAGGCTAGCAAAAAGTCTATCTATTGATTTCTCAGCCTCAATGTCAGAAGCTAGAATTGCTGCATCTTCTTGTGATTTACCTAAAGCAGAAAAAATCTCGAAATGTGTAATCTGTGCCGATGATCCGTTAGGGTTTTCCCATTCTGGGCAATTGCCGTTATGCGTATACTCAACAAGCTGCCATCTGGTCATAGCGCCAAATTGTTGCCAAATAGAATCTAATATGTCTACATCAGCACGACTTAAATAGTCTAGAGCATCTAGCTCAAAGTCTTGTCTTAGTGATACTTGATGTTCAGCGCGATCAGAAATCCAAGTTTCCCAGCCTTGAGTCTCAGACTCAATAACGCCTGCCATAAGATTTAGTGTGCGAGATAGAACAGGACCATTTGGCAATGAGAAAAAAGAGTCGCCAGATATTGACGCGCCGTATGAGTTTAAAGCTTCTCTATCAGCTAGATAAAGCAGTTTAATAAGCTTCAAGTGAGACATGGTTCCACCACGCCGCTTGAGCAAATATGCTGCCATTTGGGCTACTTTACGTTCATTGAACACTTAGACACCCTCCTAGTAATGAAAAATATAATACACGATATACAAGCATTTGCGCGCGAATTGTAAACCGAGTCGCAAAAGAATAGCAAGCTAAAACGCATTAAAATGTAAGTAAGCGCTAACGATATTTTGTCTACTATCCGTTTAACGGCTTAAATGCAGGGCTCTTGAGCTCGTTGCTAATAAGCTACAAATAGTAGACAAGTGTTAACGCTAAAGGTTTTAAGGATTAACAACTTAACAAAATTTGCATGCTAGGTTGTGATTCCTGTTGTCGTGGGTTCGAGCCCCATCAGCCACCCCATATTCTATAAGCCTCACAGCGTAGTGGGGCTTTTTTACGTCTGCATTTTCAGCATCGTTTTGACTTCATGTAGGGGCTATGTAGGACTTTTCCTTCAACGCATATCTGCCTAGTAAATGATTCACGCCACTAGCGAAAACTGATTACACAATATCTGTGGATAATATTGTGTGTTGTGTGGGGGGTAGACCATCTCTATGGGGATGTATTGAATATTGTATTCCTGCCCATAAAATGACAATATAAGAGCATTCAAATAAAAGCGTAAGGTCTAAAGATGACTAGTGAAGTTTTGATGCTAAACAAAAATGCTGTAGTTATTGCCGCCGATAGTGCGGTTACAACAGGACGCGACCCACACCCACGCTACTCAAAAGCAGCCAACAAAATTTTTGACCTGTCATCTCACGGAAATGTTGCATTAACGATATATGCATCTGCAGAAATTGACAACGTACCTTGGGAGCTTGCTTTAAAGCAATTTCGTCAGCAAGATGCAAAGACCCCACAACGCCCTAAACTAGAAGAATACGTTAATGAGCTAATTACATACTTACAAGATAATACTTATTTATTTCCCAAAGAAGTGCAATCATCACTACTGAATTTTAGATTTTATGCAGCAGTGCTTCATGTTTTAAATATCTTAAAGCATACTCACCCAGACTTTGTTGATGAAACTAAAACAGATGTCGAGCGCAAAGCTGCATGGAGTAGCGGATATACCGTGATTTCCTCTAGGTTTACTGCGGAGGCTTACCAAAACCCGCTTACAGAAAAAGACCATAAAGAAATTCTTGCAAATAAAACAGATTTGGAATCGCTATTAACTATTGAAGTCAATAAATTAGTTGAGTTTGCAGATGTTGGACAACTCACTGAACTAGCAATTGAAGCGCTAGTGAAACATCCGACTAACTTTCTAAATTACACAGGATTGGTTTTCGCAGGCTATGGGGCTGATGAGATTTTTCCGAGCTTTAATCACATTTGGGTATACGGCCACATTGGAAAAACGCTCCTTTGGACTCCTAACAAGGGCTATGCAATAACTCATGATAATGATGCCTGGATTCAGCCTTTTGCACAGTCGTCATTGATAGACCGCTTTACTGATGGATTCGATAGCACATTAAATGAAATCATTTATGAAGAGAGTAATGAGTCTTATAAAAATATAATCTCTGAACTGCAAGCTTCAGGAATTACTATCGACGCAGGTCTTTCAAGTGCAATCATATCTAAGCAACACAAGGACTTTATGGGCAAGTGGAGAACGAAAAATTGGGATGTAAATTTCCATCCCTTGCGCAGAGTTTTAAATAGTTTAAGTGTTCCGGAGATGGGGCATCTTGCTGAATCACTGCTTGTTCTTGAGGCATTGCGAGAAAGAGTTACCTCTCCATCAGAATCAATAGGAGGGCCTATTGACGTTGCGGTTATAACCAAGGCTGAGGGGCTGATATGGCTCAAACGTAAACATTTTTTTGACCCTGACTTGAACATTAAATATATAAATCGTTCTAAACTAAATTATAATCAGAATTGATAGATGACAATAGGAGGGTTAAAAGTGGCTGAGCTACAAAAAATTAAATTACGATTAAATTTTGATGAGATTTACACTCAACAAGCAATAAGCGCTAACATCCTTATTTCTACCGATAGCGACATATTAAAGCAAGAAAAAGACTATCAAAGATTAATTGGCGAGAAGTTAAAGTCAGCCGCAGACTGGCATATGCGTGAATTAAAATCTTTAAGTATAGGATAGTTCGAAATTCACTTGCACTGAGGGTGTACTGAATTTTGTGTAAGTAGCGGTTAATTACAGCTAAGGCAATCTGCCCTCAACTTGAATAGTATCCCTATTACTTTAATGTGGTCCGCATTATATTTATTTTGCAACAAAAAACCCACGTCTTAGGTGGGATTAATTTTTGTTTATGGCTAACCAATTACTTTCTTTTGTTCACGTAAAAAATTAGCCAGTTTATGCAATGTTTGGCGCAATCCGCCCTTAAAAGCATTTTGTGCAGATATTGCCTTACCTTCAGTCGTTTTAGCACCTGTGCTATGTTGCCACGGTTGCCATTGCCTTATCTTTAGGGATTGTTGTTTGCGCTGTTCCGCTGTCCATTTTCTCGCTGCCATTGTTCACCTCTAATAGTTCGTTTTGCTGATTTATTGTTTTCTCCGTGTGCGCGGGGGGTTGCGTATTGTTCGGATTAGTACCGTTATTCACTTGTTGGTGGCCATGCGAAATGTTGGCTTGCTTGGCAAAGACCACTGGTGGGGTTTTCATAGCGGCTAACACTTCAATGGTTCTAGCACATTGGGCTTGTGCTTTGAATGCTAGGCGCATATAAGTTTCGGTAACTTGCAAATGTGTGCCCATGTTTAAAGCTGCGCGTCTCGCCATTTCGTTAAATATGCTATTGAGTGAAACTGTTTGCGCGGTCAATATAGCTT
>DAIDAH010000177.1 GCA_027310735.1 Methylotenera sp.
CACCTTCATCACGCAACATGACATCAGCAAAAAACAAATGATGATTGACCACCACCACATCGGCTGCCAGCGCCTGCTTACGCGCTTCCATAACAAAACATTCTTTGTAGAAGCTACAATCAGAACCTAGGCAGTTATCACGGGTTGAAGTCACGTTAGCCCAAATCAGCGCATTTTCTGGCACGGTCGTGAGTTCACTTTTATCGCCCGTTTTACTGTTCTCGGCAAAGTTTTTAATCACATGTACATACTTTGCATCTTCACGCGATGCAAAACGACCGTCATGTTCAGCCAGTGCCAAGTGGTAATGGCACACATAGTTGGCGCGCCCTTTGAGCATAGCGACTGTCACGGGCACTTTTAAAGCATCGCGCACATTTGGTAAATCGCGGCTGTATAACTGATCTTGCAAGTTTTTCGTGCCCGTAGAAATAATCACCTTGCCGCCAGTGAGTAGTGCCGGCACTAAATAGGCAAAAGTTTTACCGGTACCGGTACCAGCTTCGGCCACTAGCTGTGTATTATGTTCAATAGCATCAGCTATTGCTAGCGCCATTTCCAACTGCTGACTACGCTCACTATAGCCGTCAATATGCGTGGCCAAAAGGCCGTCTTTTTCAAAAACTTGGCGAATAGTATGTGCACTCATAAGGGGTGTGATTATCCCACGACTTGCCAGCTTACATACCATCAGGAATCATCTAAAAATGCATATTCACAATGCATATAGGTTGGAAATTAAAGAAAGTACCTTAAACAACCCACACAAAATTCGCCATAAATAATTATATAAAACAATCAATTACTCAAATTAATGTAATTAATAAAACATCAGGTTATAATTCGTCCGTGATTAAAATTATTCAAACACGCTATCTTCTCTGCTTGCTGCTCACACTCACAAGTGCATCCTGTGCTGCCGTAGAGCCTACGCCAGAATCCGCAGAACTTCCACCTGAGGCCACAACTCAAGTAGAGCCAACAGATATCAACACAGCAAGCTGGTCTGGTCGCATGAGTGAGGTGTTAATAAAAGCACTCAGCTTGACTGGCACCCAATATAAATATGGTGGTACTTCACCAGAAACTGGGTTTGATTGTAGTGGTTTTGTGCGCTATGTTTTCAAGCAAGCTTCTAGCCTAACCCTGCCGCACAGCGCACTTGCTATCAGCCAGATAGGAAAGTCAGTACCTAAGAGTGAATTACAACCAGGTGATTTAGTGTTTTTCAAGACGCTAAAGACTACGTTTTCTCATGTTGGCATTTATTTAGGTAACAACCGCTTTATCCACTCGCCCAGTAAAGGTGGACAGGTTCGCGTTGAGAATATGCAGGAAGGTTACTGGGCTAAGCACTTTAATGGCGGGCAACGCATCGAGCAACTCAAAGTCTCCGCGCAACAATAAGACTTACCCAAACTTTTACGACACAGGCCTATCGCTATGACCCAAATGACGTTCAGGGTCGATATGGTCGCGAACTAACTGCTTCACCTCTTTAGCTTCAGGAAAACGTCCAGCTTCTTTACGAGAAAAAAGTAGTTCCTGATTCAGCGTAATTTCAAAAATACCATTACTACCCGGCTTTAAAGCAACGCTTGATAAATCCTGCTCAAAGGTTGTTAACAACTCTTGCGCCAACCATGCAGCCCGCAATAACCAACGACATTGCGTGCAATAAGTAATTTCAATCACATGCTTACTCAATTTAGATATCCTTACTGTATACTTTTATAATGGTTTTAGTTTAGAAAATAACTTTAATTCTAAAACTGCTAGGGCTGAAACTTTTTAGACTAAGTTTGTCATAAGCCTATCGAATTAAATCACCTTTAATTAGGAACTATAATACATGCAAGCTAAGAATAAATATCCACTTTTCACGAAAGCTGGGCTAGTTGGCTCTGGTTTGATACTCGGTTTTATGCTGAGTTTAACCTATTCAGCTGTCGCTGAAAAAATGGAAAAACCACAATTGCCGTTAGACGATTTACGTGCATTTGCAGAAGTATTCGGTAAAATTAAAAGCGACTATGTAGAACCTGTAGAAGACAAAAAGCTGATTTCAGATGCTATAAGCGGCATGTTGACTGGCCTAGACCCGCACTCTACTTATATGGATGCAGATGCATTCAAAGATATGCAAGCGTCTACCCAAGGGGAATTCGGTGGCTTAGGCATAGAAGTCGGCATGGAAGATGGCCTGATTAAAGTTATATCACCAATCGAAGACACCCCTGCTTACACAGCAGGCATTAAAAGTGGCGACCTCATTATTAAACTGGATGATACGCCGGTAAAAGGCATGTCCTTGAATGATGCCGTGAAACGGATGCGCGGCAAACCGGACACCACAGTAGAACTAACAGTAGTGCGTAAAAGTGAAAACAAGCCACTCAAATTTTTCCTCAAACGCGCCATTATTAAAAACAAAAGCGTGAAATACAAATTAACAGAACCTGGCTACGCTTATCTACGCATTACGCAATTTCAAGAGCATACCGGTGAAGACCTAGCAAAAGCGATCAAGGTAATGCACGATGAAAACAAGGCGCCATTCAAAGGCTTTATTTTAGACCTGCGAAATGACCCAGGCGGCTTACTCAATGCCGCAGTCGGCGTTTCTGCTGCATTCTTACCAAAAGACGACTTAGTCGTCTACACAGAAGGTCGTGCACCAGACTCTAAGATGCAATTGACTGCAAACCCTGAAAACTACGTGCGTGGTGGCGAAGCTAACGATTACCTTCGCAACTTGCCAGCTGACTTGAAAACGGTACCGATGGCTGTTCTCATCAACAGCGGATCAGCCTCTGCTTCAGAAATCGTTGCGGGAGCACTACAAGACCATAAACGTGCAACGTTACTCGGCACACAAAGCTTTGGTAAAGGTTCAGTACAAACCATTATGCCGATGAACAATGGTGCAGCCATTAAATTAACCACTGCCCGCTATTTCACACCAAATGGTCGGTCAATTCAGGCTAAAGGCATTGTGCCAGACTATATTGTTGATGATGGCACAGACCAGTCAGAAAATATCCACGAAGCTGATTTGACACACCATCTAGCCAATCCTACAGACGCGCAAGCTGGTGTACCGATCAAGTCGGACGAGACAACAATTGCGAAAGAAGTCGCTAAAGAAAAGGCTAATGAGAAAAAATTTGCCGAGCACACTGCACCCATTGAGCCAGCAAGCAAAGATGACATTCAGTTTACACAAGCCATCAACTTCCTTAAAGGCATTCCGGTTGTGCAATCCAAGCCACCAAAAGAAGATGCAACCAAAGCCAACTAGCTCGCTCTGATAACCCAATAAAATCCGCCTTGCAGTTCAGGCGGATTTTTTATGTGTTACAGCCTACGCATAGGCAACTATGCAAGGTTTATAATAATGCCATGACACTATCAACTAACGAATTGATTACAGAAGCAGACCGCTGTGTAGCTTGTGGCCTCTGCTTGCCTCACTGCCCCACATACCGAAAAACGGGCTCTGAGGCAGACTCTCCACGTGGCCGCATTCAGTTGATGCGAGCCGTCGCTCAAGAGGTATTACCCAACAATGTCCGATTTAAAGAACATGTCGATTTATGCTTAAGTTGCCGTAGCTGTGAATTAGCTTGCCCCAACAGCGTGAATTATGGCGCACTGGCCGACGCTACGCGCGCGCTGTTCATACAGAAAAAAAGCATTTGGATTTCACTGGCAAAACCATTCATTCGCCATCGTTTTTTAAGTCGCGCACTCACATGGCCAATCTGGCTGCTACAACGATGTAAGCTGAGTAACATTCTTGAGCGCTTGATTCCTGCAGCAAAGATGCTACCTACTATCGACAAGCCAACGACATGGAAAACCTTTTATCCAGCCATTGCGAGTAAAAAAGGAGCGGTAAGTTTATTTTTGGGCTGTACATCCAGCGCCCTTGATAGTCCTACATTAAAAGCCAGCATTTATGTCTTGAACCAGCTTGGTTACGATGTGCACATCCCAGCCCAACAAACTTGCTGCGGCAGTATTGCCAGACAAATGGGCAATGCTGATGAAGCAGAAAAACTAGTCACTTTAAACCAATTCAGCTTCGATGAAGCAATGCCATTACTAACAGTTGCCAGCGGCTGTGGTGCAGGCATAAATGATTATCTACCACAACATCACGTACAAGACATCAGCGCTTTCCTACTGAGTTGCGATTGGGAAAATGTCACTATCAAGCCGCTTAATGAGCGTATCCATGTGCAAGACCCTTGTACACTGCGCAATGTGCAAAAAAGTCATCAGGCAGTTTATAGCTTGCTGAAAAAAATACCCCAAGCAGACATTCAGCCATTAGCAGGGAATAGTCAATGCTGTGGTGGAGCTGGCGCTTACGTACTCACACAAAGTGATATGGCCAATAACTTACGTAAAGATAAGCTAGATGCCATCCAAGCAAGTAATGTAGCCACACTAGCCACATCGAACATAGGCTGCGGACTACATATCGCCAAGGGTTTACGCGAACAGCATTCAAGCGTAATGGTATTACATCCAATACAAATTATTGCAGGACAAATGGGATATTCAGGCACCATTTAAGCGTAAGATAACAATATGCAAAACAGACTCACTTTGGACAAAATAATCATAGCCTTAGACACTGGCTTACGTACATTACTGGCTAAGCCACACAGTGTACGCGTTCATCCGGACGCTAATATTGCAGAGGCGAAATTAAGTACTGCAGACAAAAAATATGCAAGTGCATTGATGCGCGTCAATCATACTGGCGAGGTCTGCGCTCAACCTTTATATTGCGGGCAAGCACTCACTGCGCAGCACCCTGAAACAACTGCGGCATTGAAACAAGCAGCACTTGAAGAAACCGAACATTTAGCATGGTGCGAAACACGCATTCAACAACTTGGTGGCCATACCAGCTTACTAAACCCCATGTTTTATGCAGGCTCACTAACACTAGGCGTGATTGCAGGAGTGCTAGGTGACCGCTGGAATTTAGGCTTTTTAGCTGAAACCGAGCAACAAGTTGGCGAGCACTTAGCCAGCCATTTAAATAAACTACCAGAAGCAGATAAAAAAACACGAGCAATTATTGAACAAATGCAAATCGATGAAGCGCAGCATGCTCAACAAGCGGTACAACTAGGAGGTGCAGAACTACCTGCACCAGTGAGATTTTTCATGAGGCAGTCATCAAAACTTATGACGACTTCCACACACTATTTATAATAAATCACAACGCAGATAGCGTTACTTTTACTTTTGAAACAAAATTGAGAACACTTAACTATGCAAATATTTAGCGACGTATTACAAACGCTTGACGATGCCTCGCATGTAAAACGCATTGAGCTTTTTAATGCCAACGGTAGCCCAGCAGGCGTGATAGAAAACAAACCTGGCAGCCAAGGCTCTCTAAAGGTTTATTACCACCTGTTTCGTATGTACGGTGAAATTTCCTTGGATGCTGCAGTGGAAGGCCTTAGCCTGTTTTCAGAACACACCGCCGATGCTGAAAACTGCCCAGGCAAACATCCAAACGTAGATCGACTACTGAATATTCTAGAGGATGAACAGCCGCTTAGCGTAAAAGTCACTGAAAGCTAAACTGATTTTATTACCC
>DAIDAH010000178.1 GCA_027310735.1 Methylotenera sp.
GAGCACCAGTAATCCAAATTGATTCGGAGGTACTAGCTGATGTATCCAATTGAAAAGTACTCTATATATTTCCATCATAAGTCGCCCATACTTTTACCAGCTGCAATCCAAGGCATATTTATACGCGGGTACTTAGACTTTAGTTGATCTAAATATTCCTTCTCACTCGGCATGCTGATCTCGTCATCACTGCTCATTTCTGAGATAGGCAACCATGCTTCTTTAATAAAACTATATCTTTTCACTACTTTTGCAGGATTGCCAATTGCAATACTAAAAGGCGGTATATCTTTCAATACAAGAGACTCTGCGCCAATGACAGATCCATGCCCAACCCTGACATTCCCCAACACTGTGGCTCCTACACCAAAAAAACAATTAACCCCAATTTGAATTCGATCATCGCAAGTCGTTCCGGTTAATAAATAGGGAGTTTGAGGCTCGTCAACTTTATGTGTACTTCCAACAAATTTACAACCCATAGTTGTAAGCGTGTAATCACCTATCAAGATGACATTCCCAGAGGAAAAAAAGTTTTGTTTACCAATAAAGCAATTGTCTCCGATTTCTATGGCGACTTCCCCCCTTAATCTATGATTAACATTCAGCCAACACCCCTCACTTAAACAAGAATTTGAACCTATGCGAATATTATCTCCACCAAGGATATGCACTGAATAGTGAACAAAAGATCCACTCCCTACATTAATGCGCCTCCCCATTAGTGTTGATAAAATCAAACATTGGAATTTAATGGGCAATTTCCGTAGTAAACACCCCGCTAACTTTTTCATATAAAATCTTTTGTAAGTAATGCAAGAATTAGAGCGCCGTCAACATTACTATATTAGTATGCGCGCCCTAACATGGCCACAGAGCCACGACCATATTAGATCATAGTTGAATAACACTTAGTCAGTACATAAAATGGGCAGATTAAAACCATCAGTTCAGGAAAGTTTGCAATCATGCATTTTTAGCATGAAGTCTCTTTTATTTTAATCACATTCAAACTTAGCCGCGGCATCTCCGTCTACAATATGCACCGCCCATATAAGTAATCAATAATGATGCAGCCTTGGGAGAAATTTTTAGTGCCCACTTTCTAATTATGTATTTTACGGTGCCTTTAATTACACCATCTAGAAAAGTTTCATATTCCAAAGAAGGTGAAAATTGCTTAAATGCAAGAACTTCCAACCCGCTTGACTCAAGTAAGTTTTGAAATGTTGAAGCATTATAAAAATTAACATGCCCAAATTGGGATCCTACATCAATATTTTTCTTAATACTAAGCGTCAACTCCAGTGGAACTTCTATATATATATATTCGCATGTACGAGCCATTTCTCGAATAAATACTCTTTCATGTTCAACGTGTTCTAGAACATGAATAGCCAATCCCAGTCCATATGCATTATCTTTACTAGAAATGTTATATCCATCAAACTGATTAACCGAGTGTACTTTATCAAGTTTCTTTTCTTGGATACTAGCCCAACCAGACTCTGAAATTTCTACAGCATGCAGTTCACCGCTAACATTTATTTCATTAAGCTCTTCTAACAAAGAACCATCGCCTGCTCCTATATCAATAATTGACCTGTAGTTTTTACAGGGCAAAATCGAATTTAGATGATCGAGAGTCTGGCGAGCAGCAATTCGACGTTTAATCAAAACACGTTCATCTAGATAATAGTCACCATATAATTCTTTTAGGGCGTCACTTATTTCCATTTATTGTTTCCTCCAGATAGTTTTCACTACGGCAGTCCTCTTTACCCATCTGCACGATTACTCATGTTCATAATAATTCGCTTGATGTTGCTATGTATATTTTTCAACAACCGCACAGTAAAGGATCCACTCGAATTCTGGATAACTTTTTTTATGAGCTCAAATTCTGGATTTGAGATTTCAATCTTTTCTGGATAACTCAAATGACCCAAAAATACACAAATATCATTATTATGGAACTCATTCCTACGGCAATGAGTTCCACTACCATCAAAACCAATGTTTTTCACAAAAGAAATTGGTGGGTATAAAACCAAGCCGTTATTTCGAAATACACTCCAATTCCAACGTATTGCCCAAGAATCAATCTCCCCACACATTTGTCGCAATAACATACCAGAATAGTCATAGCACCCATCTAGATCAAACCTCACTCTAGCTTCCTTGTTCTTCAGCAGCAATTTCCAATTCGTAGCTTTCGCATCAAAATCTTTCCAAGCACGATCCCAAGTGGCCCACCCCCAACTTGAAATAAACGGAAGAAATATAGCCTCTTTTTTATCTGCGAATTCCGGCACTGGAAACATATAAGCGGAAATTTGCATCACTTGCTGGCTACTTTTATATTTTTGCAGCGCGGAATTTAGATAGCTCAGGAAATGTGTACTTACGACAAGATCATCTTCAACAACAATGACCTGTCCATATTGCTCGGTTAATTCGGATACGCCTGCGATTACCGAGTTGGCAAGGCCGCGATTTTTTTCCTGCATAATAATTTTCTTATTCGGGTGATTCCAGCCGTTAACGATTTTTCGAGTGAGTTCAACGTCTGCCAAATCGCTCTCACTTCGCGCACCATCGCAATAAATATACAATGGGCTGTGCGTAAATTCTGGATTGGCCGCCAGTGAAGCCAACATTTTCCGCGTGTGATCTGGCCGTTTAAATACGAATAAAGCAATAGGTGCCAAATTGATGGTTGCTGTACTATTCATGACCTATTGCTTTATCCAAATTATCTTCGCCACTTTTTACCAAGTCATGCATTAATGTTTGAAACGCTTTTTGATCACGCAAATTTTGCAGAGCGCTTAAAACTTCCGCATCTTTGCCCTCGCCAATGTTGCATGCATACCAAAACTGTACAAATGCCTGGCGCAATGCAAGCTCTTCAGGCGTACCATGCAAATTATGCATGTAGTAAAACATCAAGGCCTGACGCCGCATTTCGTCTTTATCGACAGGCAATACTCCTGGAGACTCCAGCATAGTTTTATATTCTTCACGCGTCTTTGCCGTGCGGCAAAAATCAAAACTATGATGTGGATGTTGAGCACAACCAACACTTGGCACCCCAAGATAAGCCAGTTCATGCGCAACCGTTCCGTAAACAGTCACTCCGCAAGCTATTCCCTCTTGTGCCAATTGGGCGTTGTTTACGCTAGGCGGCAACCATTTTACGCCGGGATATTGCGCACGCAAATCGGTTAGCGCAGCCTGACTCAATGCAATCTGGTTCGGATGAGGCTTGAGGTAAAAGGTGACACCGGATGCTTGCAGTGTTTCGATGGTGAAACATATCCAACGCCAAAAATCGCAAAACACTAACTCAGGGAAGATATGCGGGCTGTCATAAAAGTCATGTAAAAACACGACAACCGCTCCTTTCAAGTCCGGCGGCAGTGCGGATTTTTTCTCGCCGTATGCGGATACGCGCATATAACTTGTTGCCGGATCAATTCCGCCGGACAAACGCAAGTTAAGCTTCTCCGCCGCTTCAGCCAAGCGCTCTTCTTGCCGGTCTAGATGTTGAAAGTCGGCACGGTAGTGCGCGCAGTCGGTGGTGTGGTAAACATTTTGCGGACTCAGGCGTTTGCCGAATCTAACCAAGTCGCCAAATGTCCAGACCGATACACCTTGTTGCATTGCGACCCGCACTGCGACTCCGTGTTCAACGTAGGTCGAATACGAACTCAGATAAAACTTGGGCTTAATCTCGCCAAAATATTTTTCGGCCTGTCTGATGTCGCGCAACACTTGCCAAATGAGCTGCCGCACAAACGGGTCATTGGCATCAAAACGTGGTGACGGCATAAAGCGCAGGTATGAATCGATAACCAGATCGCCGTATTCAACACCGTTTATCACCAGACTGAAATCTTCCTCCCTGATTTTGAATGCCATCCAAAGCGACTTGGATTTAAACCAGTCTTTTAAATCATCCAGAGGCTGAAATAAAGCGGCACAGCGATAGGCAATGCCATTCATCATCGGCCCATAGGCACGCTCCCATTGACTCGACCACCACCAGGCAAGCACCGAGCTACGTTTTGCATATGCCAGCCAGCCAGTACCCATTGCGCCACTTATTGCGCGAACGACAAGTAACTCTGCACCCAGATCGGAGTGCAACTTTAATTGTTGGCGCATCAAGCCAAACAACAGGAAATATAGCTTGTCAGGAACACCCTGGATGCAGATCACGCCATTTTTATGCTGCGAGCGGTGTGTCTGCTTGCTGGGAATAAGTGTTTCAAACAAGCCCGGGCGAAGCAATGAGTCCGGTGGATACTTGGAGAATAGTCGGGCTAACTTGCCTTTTTGCAGTTTCACAGTTAGACGCGGCCTTCCTGCTGCAGCTCAGATGTAAACAAATAATCATGCGCCGATAAGTTTTTCAGAAAGCGATAACCCTGTTGCGACAGATATTTGTCCATACGCTCAAAGTCTCTGCACTCTACCAGAATGAATTTAAAACGGTATTCCTTGAAGTCCACCCCGCGCAAAACTTCCAGCTCAGCCCCTTCCACATCCAGCGACAAGAAATCAATTACCTTGGGCGCATCTGATTCACGCAGCAAATCATTCAGCCTGCGCGCCAGCGCACCGTATTCAAACAATACCTCACTGCCCTGCAGAAACTGCTGCCCGAGCTTTACATGGGCTTGGGGATCAGGGATGTCGCTGTTCAGGCTAAGTGCCGTTGACATGAGATTGGAGTACGCCATGCGAACAAATTCTGCATCGTAGTCAAATGCAACACAGGCAGCACAATAAATGCTGCTTTGCGATGATCTGTTTTTTCTGCACTTAATAAAGTTATGAGGAGACGGCTCTACAAGCAGACCACGCCATCCACGATATTTCTCAAAATACAGACTATTTGATTGAGCAACTCCATCGTTGGCACCCAGCTCGACAAAATACCCATCATTGTAGTTCACATATCTCTCAAGCTGACGATCCAACTGGTTCAAGCTGTTATACTGCCCCTGCTTTACGCGTCGAATTAATCTTTTTACAACACTCAACCCGTTCTCCTTATTTCATTTACAGCCATACCGTTGCTGGGTGATTAATCACTGCCATTAAAGAACTTGCCACATTCAGTGCGTTGCTCTTTGCGTCGTATCCGCTTACCAGTCCGTTGTACTCTTTATCGACAACACCTACGCCAGCTTTACGAGCCAACTGATCAAATGAATGACTGAGTTCGGCAAAGGTTGTAACCTTAGCCAAAAAATCAGCCAATTCAGATTGACTCAACTTTGGGTGATAAGTTAAGCAGTTCGCCAATGTCGCGTACCAAGCATGACCAAAAACCAAGCATTTGCCTCCCCCCTTGATTGATTCCCAACCGGCCGTACCCGTTATTGTAGCTGTTAAAGCCGCTTTTTCGATAATCTCCACACTGGGAAATAGTTTATCAACCCAATATACACCTGGAATTCGAGCCAGTCGTTCAAAAAACAGTTCATCGCGTTGAAAATAATTTTGCTTTGGATTTTCCTTAACTAAAATTACCCATTCTTCACCAAATAAGGCTCTCAGTGTTTCAAGCGC
>DAIDAH010000179.1 GCA_027310735.1 Methylotenera sp.
GTGTCCTTTTAATAAATGAATGGTTGTTTTATCAATACACCACCATTCAGTTGATTTTAGAGTCCGCTCTAGTTTTGAGTGCTATTTCTTTGCTTTTTGAATATTGCAGTGGTCTTCTAAATAAACCATTACTTCTTTTAACTGCTCATCTGAATGGTCTAATAAAAAGGGCTGTGCTTCTTCAATAAAGTCACTCCAAAGTGAACGTAATTGTTCAATTTCATCATGTGGTGCTTTCTCAATAAGTTTGAGTACATCGCTTTGTAAAATGCCATGCTCACGAATGCTTAATACAGCTTTCTTTGCTTCACTCACTTTTAGCGAAGTTTTTTGTTCCAAGCCTGATGCTGCGCATAGGAACAAGGTTAAGAGTAGCGCGTCATCTTCAGTGCCACCAGTAAGGGCAAACCAGTCTACTGCCAGCATTTTGTCGAACTTGCTCATTTCATTGAAGTGATCATGTAAATAGAAGTATTTACGGTCTTTCAGATCACTAAACACCGATTGTAGCGGCACCGATGGATTGACTATTTTTGGAAGGTCTTCAGTTTTGATTGTAGCGAGTATGTTATTAGCATAGTCTAAAAACTCGGCAGGAATATCATCCATGAATTTGGTTGAGCAAGTGATATCACCCAAGAAACCCCACTCTTTGCGCATAGATGTAAAAATTTCGAACAACCCTGCTTCATCAGGTAAGCCGCTTTTATTGCCGCCTACTTTCTTTGTACCATACGCCAAAGTGAGAAAATAGGTGCGGATAACGTGTTCAGCTGATGCATGAAATTCGTTTAATTTACTAATGGGGGTGCCAGTCTTTTTAATTATCCATGAAGCAAAATCCAGTTCTTTTTTGAACTGTTCGCAATCTTTAACGGTTTGTCTATATTTAGTGACTGGCATACCTTTAACTAAAGATTTTTTAAGAAAATCGCGCTCAGAATCAAGTCGTGTTGAGCCAAAGTACCCATCTTCAGGCAAGCTAAAGAGTACTTTAAGCATTTGCGAACCACCCCGAGACAGTGCGCGGAATGGCTTTTCTTTAAGTAGCATGGCGGCTTTATCAAGCTCATTACCTGTAGTGTCTTCAAGATACAAACTCACTAGACTCACCATGCGTTTCATGGAGATTTCAAGGTTTTTTCTTAAGTGAGCAGACTCACCAAAATACTCGGCAATCTGTACCGCACCTGTGGCTGCATCATTCACAATTTCATCAACTCTGGCGGCGTCTATAACATTGTGCTTAACTGCATACTTAAAAGCCTTTTCAAAGAAAGGCGCATTATCGTAGGCTGCAATAGTCTGTGTTTGTTTTGTGCTGGACATAAATGGTGATTAGGTTTTGTTATGTAAACGGCTTAAATAGCAGAATCCTCATCGTCATCATCTTTAGTTGCTTTTTCTATGACTGGCTCAGGGCTTGTAAAGATACCTTCATCACTCTCAACTGCTGGTGCAACATCAGTGATAGGCCTCTCCTGTAACTTAACCTTCAATAGCGTATGTACAATATTATAGATATCTTCATGTTCATGGCGTAGCAACCATGTCATTTCTTTCCAATCATGGTCGCTGATTTCAGTGCGTGAAACATCTTCAGTTTCTAGTGCTGCAAAGGTATCACCAACAACTTCTTCTGCACGGTCTGATAAGTAGTCGGCTAAGGTCTCATAACCAAATTCAAGTTCAGCAATTGCATTGATAAATTCGCTTGCATCTGCATCTTCTCTAAAAATGACAGAGTTGATCATGCCGCGTAGATGTTCATTGGACACATCTTTATAGAGACGGTCTAAAACAACGACACGCGCAAACTGCTCAGGCGTAATCAACAAGTTCAAGAGCGACTGTTTTGATGAGTCGTATTCACGGATAATCGCTAATAGGTCTTTCGAAGGCATTTCATCCAGTACCTCTACCAAGGCATGGTCGCCCTCTGTTTCGACGAGCGCTGTGAGTAATGATTCAGCTCGTACGACATCCCCTGCTTTAATTAGGCTGCTTGCCTGTACAACGATTGAATGTGTCATGTTTACCCTATCGTATTAACTTAAATCAACTAGTGGCTATCAAAGCCCTGTTCGGCCATCCACTCGCCGCCAGATTCGGCGAGATCATCGGATTCTTCCATCTCCATTTCCTCAGCCGCATCTTCGCTAACTTCATAGAGTGCATATAGATGTTCTAGCATTACGGTTGTTAATAAAAACTGTTCACCACCCGCTTCTGTTTTCAGTTGATCAACAAGAGTGCTTGCCCAAGGCTGAAATTGAACACTATCTGCAATAGAGGCCCAAGAAGGGAATTTAGAAGGTTCTTTATCTAGGTAGCTAAGAATCGTTGCCGCCTTTTTAACTTTAATACTTCTATGAAAAATTACCGCCATCATTTCTGGGTTAGTGTTAATCATCGGCATTAAATCAGGAATTTGTGATCGTTTTTCTTTGAGACGATCGGCTAACACGTCATCACCACCGGAGTCGGTTTTTAAGTCATCAATGTCAGCCACATAAGTGGCCATTAGGTCTGTAAAGTAGCGTGATATTCTCATTGCTTTATGATTCCATTTAAGTAGTACTGCCAAATTTCACGTGCTGTATCTATTGGGCTGTCCAATAAACTGCGCCTACGATTTTCGTCGTAGTTTTTTCTTTTCTCTGTGTCGGAAAGTATTTCATAGGCCTCCTGCACTAAGCGAAATTTTGCAGGAGCATCACTAGATGCATTTTTATCAGGATGTAATTGGGATGCCATCTTGCGATAGGCGGTTTTTATTTCAGTTAATGTAGCCGTGGCTGCAACACCTAAAATAGCGTAATGATCTTTCAATTTTACCCACCAAATTAAACTCTATATGTATTAAATGTAAAGCTCGGTACTTAATAAGTCTTTTTTAGACGTATTTTTATTGTTTTTTTTACCCGTATTGCCGAGCTATCAGAGCGTTGCTGCATTATAGCAAGAGTTGTCATAACCTTTGCGATGTTAGTGAGGTTTGACAGATGAGATGGTCGCAAAACTGGCTTGAAGAGCCTCAGACGTGTTGATTGTATTTAAGGTGGTCTATGTTTGACGTGCCTCAACAAGCAACACGTTGCTCTTCGGTAGAGTAGATATATGTAATATCTACAAAAAATGTATTGAATGCTTGTGCAGTGAGTGTATTTTAGTCGACTCTCGCATAAGTATTTAGTGCCAAAATAAGTGAGTCTTATGCACCATAATCTTCTCAATCAGTTAATGGTGTGGCTTCATTGATGCCCTTTTTTTCGTCATAAGCATCAATCCTTGATTGTTAATTTAGTAAGTTTTACATTTTTAATGCATCAACTTTCATTACTGTGGTACCGCTGGCGCAGGCTCTGCAACAAATATTTCTACACGGCGGTTTTTAGCTTTGTTCGCTGGAGTGTCATTTGCAACTAAAGGTTCGTGTGAGCCTCGACCTTCGATAGATAATCGATTAGAAGCTACATTTCTTGCCGTCAGATAATCTCGTACAGATCTTGCACGATTGAGGGATAGTGGATCATTAATCGCGTCTGTTCCAGTGCTGTCTGTATGTCCTACGATCGTGATTGTCGTCGCTGTGTTTTTATTCAAGCTATCGGCAAAAGTATTTAACACGGTTCTGAAGTTTGACTTAATATCAGAACGATTAACATCAAAAGAAATATCGCTGGGAATGTCAAGTTTTAGGCGATTATCTGGGGTTTGCGTCACAGCAACACCTGTGCCTGCGGTTGCTGCTTCCATTTGTTTCTTTTGCTCTTGCATGCGTTTCGACCAAACGTTTCCGGCAACACCACCTGCCGCAGCCCCCACAACTGCACCAATTGCCGCACCTTTTTTGCCCCCAGCAAGGGCGCCGATTACGATGCCAGCACCGGCACCGATACCAGCACCTTGTGCGGTACCCTTCTGGGTTTCTGTCATATTGGCGCAACTAGTCAAAGTAGATGCAATTAGAACTGATGTGATTATAATTTTTACTGACATAGCGTTTCTCGCATTATTAATAATATAAAAAGCATTCTAGATTAAGATGGTTTTATTGAGCAGTCGACTAACTACTTACATTTAGTCTAGCACTTCATGAGCACTGTATCCGTCGCTGAGAACCGAAATGTATGGCTTGCAAGGTGATGCTTGTTTACTTTTAAGTAGTTAAGAAATTCTATTGATTTAGTGGGTAACTTATTTATTTCGATGCCAGTTAAGGGAATTAGGAAGATTGAGATCTCTCGATCCACCATATTTAAAGCATGGTGTTTTTCCTCTTGAAATATCCTAAGGATTTTGTCATGTAGTTTTTCGTCATCTGAGGTATAGGGTGCTATAACCCAAAAATCAGTACCATCTCTAGCAACTATATCGGTTTTACGAAATGCCTTTGCTAATGATTCCGTGACCAACGATAACTGCTGGCATGCGTCTAGTGCACCATAATTATCAGCAAGTTCGTTGTTGTTGCCATACTCAATATGTACCATGTCAAATTGCAATGGATTAGAAAAACGCTGAATAAGCAACAGCAACCAGTCCAGAATAATAAGAAATGCACGTCGCGCCACTATATCATTAATAACAATTTCATTATCTTCAATAGTCATAAACCAGCTCCACTTAATGGGCTTTAGTTTCTATTGTGCGCTTCATATGCAAGAATGCCATACGTGAAAATACCTATACCACAAGCTGATTGAGCCTGCATGCAGGCTCAATCGGTATATGCGGTTTATGGTTTAAAAAAGTGGTCTATTCTACTTCCATGAAACTTAGTCTGGTTGACTTTAAAACAATCCAGACTGCGGTACTTTATTTAAATTTTGGAAGGCAGCATAAGCGCTACTGATTCCTGTGGTTGCTGCAGAGTTTAACCCGATATGCATTGTGATTGAGTTATGAATCTGATTTAGATCACCACCAATGCGTGCCGCTTGAAACATGCCTTGATTGCGAATTTGTTGCATCACTTGACCTTGCCCTGGAACAACAACATTAACGCCGATACTATTGTTTGCAAGCGTAACCGTTGCAACAGTGCCATCATTGCCTGTGGCCGATACTGAGCCAGCCTGTCCTTGCATTGCACTGGATGCTGAACCACCTTGTGCTGCCGAGTTTATGTCAACTTGCATGTCGATGCCATTATGAATGCTGTTGGATTGACCCGCCACCTGAATGCTTTGAGAAACGCCACTCACATTAGCCAATCCTGCGCCACCAGCCACGCCATTGTTGTTGTCACTTGGTGTGGAAGATCCCTGCCCTTGCTGAACAATTGTCACGGTGGGCACATATTGCACTGTTGGCGAATTATTACCGTTTAAATCTATATTAAGATTAGCCCCAGCAGTGACTAAATTTCCCGTAGGTGTTTGCCATTGGCTGACCATTTCAACACCAAAATATAGCACTTGGTTGTCGCTGGCAAACTTTCCTCGCATTTGGTGTAAATCACTATCAGAAACCTCTTGCATGTCGTTGAATACATCTACATCTGGTCGCATGCCAGCTTTTGCTACTGGAGCAAATGTCATAATTCCAGCTAATGCTAAAGAAA
>DAIDAH010000017.1 GCA_027310735.1 Methylotenera sp.
TACTGATACTGTGAAAAACATAAAACTGGTGCGTGATTTAAGCGACACCATGTTAAATGGCTCACTTTGCGCATTAGGTGGCATGACACCTTATCCAGTATTAAGTGCGATGAATCACTTCCCTGAAGATTTTGGCGCTTAAGAATTAAACCATAAACTGCCGCATAAGTTTTGACTTGTGCGCAGTGTAGGAGACCTAGACATGGACGACATTAAATACAGTAACACTCAACACTCGCATGACCATGACTGTGGTTGTAGCCGCACAAGTTATGATGATCAACTGGATTACGGAACGCCAGCCAGCAAATCTGATACACACATTAAACTGACGATTGATGATAGAGAAATTACGGTACCAGAAGGCACTTCTATCATGCGTGCCTGTATCTCTGCGGGTATCAATGTGCCCAAGTTATGTGCTACTGACAGCCTTGAACCATTCGGTTCATGCCGCTTATGTGTGGTAGAAATTGAAGGCCGTCGCGGCTACCCAGCATCATGTACTACACCCGTTGCTGAAGGTATTAAAGTTCACACGCAAACAGATAAATTAGCGGATATTCGTCGTGGCACGATGGAGCTTTATATCTCAGACCATCCGTTGGATTGCCTCACCTGTGCAACCAATGGTGATTGCGAATTGCAAGACATGGCAGGTGCTGTGGGCTTGCGTGAAGTGCGCTATGGCTATGATGGTGAAAATCATCTTAAATCTGTCAAAGACGAATCCAACCCTTATTTTACGTTCGACCCATCCAAATGTATCGTCTGCTCACGCTGTGTGCGTGCCTGTGAAGAAACACAGGGTACATTTGCTTTAACCATTTCCGGTCGTGGCTTTGAATCAAAAGTGGCGCCTGGTATAACAAACTTTTTAGACTCTGAGTGTGTATCTTGTGGCGCTTGCGTGCAGGCTTGTCCTACGGCGACGTTGATCGAAAAAACAGTCATCGACAAAGGTGTGCCAGAGCATAGCGTGACTACGACTTGTGCGTACTGCGGCGTTGGTTGCTCATTTGATGCCGAAATGAAAGGCGAAGAAGTGATTCGCATGGTGCCAAATAAGAATGGTGGCGCCAATCATGGTCACTCATGTGTTAAGGGTCGTTTTGCATGGGGTTATGCAACGCATAAAGACCGTATCACGACACCGATGATTCGTAAAAATATCTCTGACCCTTGGCAAGAAGTAAGCTGGGATGAGGCTGTGAATTATGCTGCGAGTGAAATGACGCGGATACAAGCTAAGTATGGCAAAAATGCTATTGGCGGTATTACGTCATCACGTTGTACAAATGAAGAAGTGTATGTGACACAGAAGTTGATTCGCGCTGTATTTGGCGTGAATAACGTGGATACCTGTGCGCGTGTTTGCCATTCACCAACTGGTTATGGTCTGAAACAAACTATCGGTGAGTCAGCCGGTACGCAAACATTTGACTCTGTTATGCAGGCCGATGTGATTATGGTGATAGGTGCCAATCCAACCGATGGTCACCCAGTATTTGCGTCACAAATGAAGCGTCGTTTACGTGAGGGCGCTAAGCTGATTATCGCTGACCCGCGCGCGATTGATCTGGTCGCATCGCCACATATTAAAGCGGACTACCACCTGAAGCTGCGCCCAGGTACCAATGTAGCCTTGATTTCAGCCCTGTCACATGTGATTGTGACTGAAGGTTTGGTGAATGAAGTCTTTGTAAAAGAGCGTTGTGAGTGGGATTCATTTGTTGCATGGCGTGATTTTGCTGCACTTCCAGAAAACTCACCAGAAGCATTGTCTGAGGCATTAGGTGTTCCAGCTGAAGAGTTGCGTGCAGCAGCAAGGTTATATGCGACAGGTGGTAATGCTGCCATTTACTATGGTCTGGGTGTTACTGAGCATAGTCAAGGTTCTACCACTGTAATGGGGATTGCTGACCTTGCGATGGCAACAGGGAATATTGGTCGTGAAGGTGTGGGTGTAAACCCTCTGCGCGGTCAAAATAACGTGCAGGGTTCATGTGATATGGGCTCTATGCCGCATGAGTTCCCAGGCTATCGCCATGTGTCTGACGATGCTACGCGTGCCTTATTTGAATCTGCATGGGGTAGGCCATTAAGTAGTGACCCAGGTTTACGCATTCCGAATATGCTGGACTATGCGATTGAAGGCAGCTTCAAAGGTTTGTACTGTGTGGGTGAAGATATTGTGCAATCAGACCCAAATACGCAGCATGTTACGCATGCGTTGGAGTCAATGGAGTGCGTGATTGTGCAGGATCTGTTCTTGAATGAAACCGCCATGTTTGCACATGTGTTCTTCCCAGGCGCTTCATTCCTTGAGAAGAGCGGTACCTTTACCAATGCTGAGCGCCGTATTTCACCTGTGCGACGTGTGATGACACCAAAAAATGGTATGGAAGATTGGCAAGTTACAGCAGCATTCTCTAATGCACTTGGCTACCCAATGAATTACAAGCATGCATCAGATATTCTGGATGAAATTGCACATTTAACACCTACCTTTAAGGGTGTGAGTTTCAAGAAACTGGATGAGCTTGGTAGCATTCAATGGCCATGTAATGATGAGTATCCAGAAGGTACGCCAACAATGCACATCGACGAGTTCGTGCGTGGTAAAGGTAAGTTCTTCGTGACTCAGTATGTGCCTACTACTGAAAAAGTAACTGCTAAGTATCCGTTGATTTTAACGACTGGTCGTATCTTGTCCCAATACAACGTAGGCGCACAAACACGGCGTACTAAAAACGTTGCTTGGCATAGTGAGGATGTGGTTGAGATTCATCCACATGATGCTGAAGAGCGCGGTATCAAAGAAGGCGATTGGGTCGGTATTGGTAGTCGTGCCGGAGAGACTGTATTGCGCGCAAAAATTACTGAGCGTGTGCAGCCTGGTGTGATTTACACAACTTTCCACCACCCGGAGTCTGGTGCTAACGTGATTACTACAGATAACTCAGACTGGGCGACCAATTGCCCTGAGTTTAAAGTGACTGCTGTGCAAATTACGCGTGTTAACCAGCTTTCTGATTGGCAAGAGAATTACAAAACGTTCAGTGAAGCTCAGTTGGCATATGCTGGCAGGGATTTAGAGGCTGCGAAAATAGAGTGATTGTTTGCGATGCATCTGCAGATAGAACAGATGTTTTGGTTCGTGAAGTGCCGCTGACCACGTTTAACGTGGTCAGGTCGAAAGCTGATATAGAGCAACATGTGCAGGATCAGTTGGCTGAAGAAACGCCGGTTGCCTTGATTTATAACGGCATATCGCATGCAGTAATGTTAGCAACACCACAAGATTTAGAAGATTTTGCTTTAGGGTTTTCTTTATCTGAAGGTATTTTGCAAGATAAGCACGAGTTGTACGGTATTGAGGTGCGTTCGCAGGCTAGTGGTATTGAACTGCACTGTGAGATTGCAAGCGAGCGGTTTGTGCAGTTGAAAAATCGGCGTCGCACGCTTGCAGGTAGAACTGGTTGTGGTCTGTGTGGCTCGGAAAGCCTAGAGCAAGCAATGCGCTACCCAACTAAGCTTGATGTGCAAACTGTTTTTAGTCGTAAAGCAATTCAATTGGGCTTGCAGGACATGCCTCAGATGCAAACCTTGCAGCAACAAACTGGCGCGACACATGCATGTGCTTGGGTGTTAGCAGATGGTACTGTGGCAATGTTACGTGAAGATGTTGGCCGTCACAATGCGCTTGATAAATTGGTTGGTGCTATTGCAAATAGCGACATAGAAAACAAAGGTTTTATTATTACCAGTAGTCGTGCCAGTTATGAAATGGTGCAAAAAACGGCTAGTGCAGGGATTAACCTATTGGTAGCAATCTCTGCACCCACAGGCTTAGCTGTAAGGATTGCTGAGCAGTGCGGCTTAACTTTAGTTGGCTTTGCTCGTAAAGATAATTGCGTGATATACAGTCATCCCGAATGTATTGATTCAATAACTAGAGATATTTAAAAGTAAAAGAGTATGGATTTATGAAAATAGAGCATTTAGTGACAATGGCTAACCAAATTGGTGATTTTTTTAAGTCATTTCCAGATCAAGAAGAAGCGAAGAAAGATATTGCTCAGCACTTAATGCGTTTTTGGGCTGGGAGTATGCAGCAACAAATTCTGGTACATGTGAATGACCATAATGGCGATGGGCTAGAGCCCATCGTACGTGATGCTATTAAAGAGCATATTCGCAGCGTTTAATTGTTAAGCTTACTTGAGTAAGCTTAACAATTATAAATTTGACTATTCCATCGTACCTTTGCCGAACTGCAAGCCAATTCAATTGGTTTGCAGCCGATTTAACTAGATCAACGTTGAACTTGATATAGCCTGAAACTTTCCTTTCTATCTGCCGGACGCTTGCCTCGCCAGATTAGCTTCCACTCATCGCTAGGCTGCATTTTACTAATGCCTCTACTATCTTCTATCAGATATAAAGTGCAGTTCAATTGTTTTGTGTCTTCAACTGGCAGTAGTGTTATATTCGTATAGTAGTTAAATAATCTGCGCTCGGGCAGACCAACATCTAGACTGTTGATACAACTTTGTTGCCCATAAATGGTTGTATTCAGGCTGGTAAAGACAGATTGATAGCTTTTTGCTGAGTCTATTAGTGGCAGCCAAAGAGTCATTAACAGGCTCCAGCCAAAAGTCATGCCTACAGCCCAATTGGTCACAGCCGATTTATTTGTTTGTTTGGCACGAATGCAAACAGATAGCCAAATGATTGTGATAGCCAGTGCAATTAAGAATGTTAGCCAATTAAAACTAAGTTCATTTGCACCAGATAAAAACTGCATGCGTTCTTTTATTTGAGCTGGGTGGCCGGTAATCATTGCAGTCCAGCCTAGCCAAATTAGTCCTCCAATTAGTCCGAATAGTGTGATGCCAAACCAATTTAATGCGGCTGCTGCACCACGTTTAAGGTGTTCAACACTACCCGCGCCCAGTGCAACTAAGGGCAATAGTAACGGTAGTGCATTAATATCTTTTGTCGTAGCACCAAGACCTAAAAAAAGCAGGCTAGTAGTAAAGTAAACGCTAAGAAGCTGAAATTTTGGTTTTTGGATAAATTGGTGACGATAGCGCCATAAGCTCCACAGAGCTAAAGGCAAGGCGGGCCAAGCGTACCAAATTAAAATACGTAGAAAATATAGATGATTTAGATGGCTAAAAGAGTTTAAATTGTTATGCCACCAGTCGCTCAGCAATGCCGGGGCATGATAGTGTAGCAATAGTAGCCATGCTACGATAGGTGGAGTGGCTACTACAAACGCTGTACTTATTACTATTAAGTAGTTGCGCGTGCGCCATGTTTTAAATAATAGAGGCAATACGAGTGCGGAGCTCATAATGATTATTAATGGCAATAATCCATTGGATAAAAATCCAGCACTAATTGCGGCAGCCATAAGAAGGCTGCTACGCCAAGGCCGTCGTTTGCATAGAGCGAGTGCATAAAGTCCTGCGGCTGTACAGGCCAGCCCAGCAATCTCAGGGCTTATGCTGTGAGAGCTGATTATTAGGCCTATCGTGCCAATCATTATAAATGCTGCGTGTCTGCCCGATCCTCTTTCCCAAAGCTCACGGCCTGTCATGCCAGTCATCAGCAGCAAAATCGTCATCCAAATTGCATTGGTGAGCCTAGCTGCATCATGTATAGCTAAAAAGGATGATAGTAGTTTAGCGCTCAATGCTGCACATAAATAATATAAAGGGGGGGAATCTAAAGATGATGAGCCGATAGGTAGTGGCGCGATTAGGTTGCTACCATCTAGGATGGTTTTAATGATGCTAATGCTTGTTGATTCAAATGGTTTCCAAGGAGAGTGACCAATGAGGCCGAGTAATATCCATATGCCACATAGTACAAGTAATAGATGCGTTTTTGCACTTTCACCGACGCGCGCGCGCGGTGTTGACATGTTGCCTTGCCAGTCATGATCTAGTTGAAATCGCATAAAATTAAATTGTTTTAAATGGGGTACTTATGTGAATTGATGATTTAATTTGATTTAAGATAGCGCAGTAGAGCATTTGCAAGAGCAATAAAGTAAAAAGGCAGCCTAAGCTGCCTTTGTTGTAAATTATTATCTACAGCGTCGCCTGTACAACAATAATTACATGCCGTATTTTTTACGGAATTTATCAACACGACCAGCAGTATCTAAAATCATTTGTTTCCCTGTGTAGAACGGGTGTGATTTTGAAGAAACTTCAATTTTAACTAGCGGATATTCTTTACCATCAGTCCATTTAATGGTGTCACGCGCATTAATTGTAGAGCGTGTAATAAAACTAAAGTCAGCGCCGATGTCTTGAAACACCACTTCGCGGTATTCTGGATGAATTCCATCTTTCATATATATAGCCTCAGTATTGATTGCCGAATGATACGGCACTAATTTAAGATGCACGTTGGAATGCACATCATTTTGTAATAACTCACCATTATATTGGCAATTGTGAACCTATGCAAGGTTAAACTTCGACTCGCGCTTAAGTGAGTCATTGGCGAAAGTTAACCTCTACGCATGCTGTCAAAAAAGTCAGCATTGTTCTTTGTGGCTTTGATCTTGTCTAGTAAGAACTCCATCGCCTCAATGTCATCCATAGGATAAAGTAGTTTACGTAGTACCCATATCTTTTGTAAAACATCTTTTTCGATGAGTAGCTCTTCGCGGCGTGTGCCTGACTTGTTAACGTTAATGGCTGGGTACTGACGTTTTTCAGCCATCTTGCGGTCAAGATGGATTTCCATGTTGCCAGTACCTTTAAATTCTTCATAGATGACATCATCCATGCGGGAGCCAGTGTCGACTAGTGCAGTAGCAATAATGGTTAGTGAGCCGCCTTCTTCAATATTGCGAGCAGCACCAAAAAAGCGTTTAGGACGCTGTAGTGCATTTGCATCAACACCGCCAGTTAATACCTTGCCAGATGAAGGAATTACCGTGTTGTAAGCGCGGGCGAGTCTTGTGATTGAGTCTAATAGAATGACCACATCTTTTTTATGTTCAACTAAGCGTTTGGCTTTTTCGAGCACCATTTCAGCAACCTGCACATGACGCGTTGCTGGTTCATCAAAAGTAGAAGCAACAACTTCGCCTTTCACTGAGCGGGTCATTTCTGTCACTTCTTCAGGGCGCTCATCAATTAAAAGCACAATCAAAATCACATCTGGATGATTGGCTGTAATGGCGTGTGCAATGTTTTGCATCATGACGGTTTTGCCGCTCTTAGGGCTGGCGACTAAAAGTCCGCGCTGACCTTTGCCTATCGGTGCAATCATGTCAATAACGCGGCTAGTGATGTTTTCTGCGCCTTTAATGTCGCGTTCTAGCGTTAGAGGTATGGTTGGAAATAGTGGTGTTAAGTTTTCAAACAGTATTTTATGTTTAGTGTTTTCTGGCGTTTCACCATTTACCATGTCTACTTTAACTAGTGCGAAATATCGTTCGCCATCTTTAGGGATGCGCACTTCACCTTGAATGCTATCGCCTGTATGTAAATTAAAGCGACGAATTTGTGATGGCGATACGTAAATGTCATCAGGGCCAGCTAAGTAAGATGAGTCTGGTGAGCGTAGGAAACCAAAGCCATCTTGTAAAATTTCTAGCGTTCCATCCCCAAAAATGCTGTCGCCTTTTTTTGCCTTATTTTTTAGAATTGAAAAAATAAGGTCTTGCTTGCGCATGCGGCTTGCATTTTCAATTTCATTGGCGATAGCCATTTCAACTAATTCGGTAACAGGGAGATGCTTAAGGTCAGATAAGTGCATGAAGGCTCACTAAAACATGATGTAAGTGGTGCAGGATTATAAAACTTGAGGATTGAAATTGAAAAAACTATGTTTATAACAATGCTATCTATATGGCTTTGTTATAACTACTTGATCTTTAGTTGTCTGTTTTAAGCTTAAATCAAGTAGTTATATTGCGTAGAGCTAAGCGTAATGTGTTTAGATGTTGCTGTCAATAAAAGCTGTTAATTGAGACTTCGATAATGCGCCAACTTTAGTCGCTTCTACATTACCATTTTTAAATAACATTAGGGTTGGGATACCACGAATCCCATATTTAGGCGGCGTTTGTTGATTCTCATCAATATTGAGTTTGGCCACTTTCAGGCGTCCGGCATACTCTTTAGATATTTCATCTAAAATTGGTGCAATCATTTTGCAAGGGCCACACCATTCAGCCCAGTAGTCGACTAAGACTGGGAGTTGCGATTGTAAAACATCTTGTTCAAAACTGCCGTCGTTAAGATGTGTGATGTGTTCGCTCATGGAAAACCTCTATTTGGAAAATACGTTAGAATAAATGTGTATCGTAACGAAAAAAAATGTTTTAGTGAAGTGTCAAATGATTAAGGTTGCATCTAAAGATTAAATTTTAGAGACGCACATTAATCATTTTTAATTAATCTGGCTATATTGTATGCGCTCAAAGTGATTGGAGTGCTCAATTAGTTTGGTTAGCATTATATGTTGGTAAACGTTATTGTACGTTAATGTTAATGAGCGTGCTGGTTCAAACGTCCCTTTAGGTGCAATTATAGTCGCTGCTTGGTTTGCTGCGGGAATTTCTGGCAATAACAATACCATCTCATTATGCTCTCGCCCATTTATGCTGGCAATAGCGCTCTGTGCTTGAGGGGCAATGAGTTGTACGCCTATGTCTAATCTATCACGGTTGCCGCAACTTGCCCAGCGTACAAGACCAAGTGACCATTGAGTCTCATTTTTTGTTTTGATGCCAAGTATACAGCCGATTCTGATGTTTTTATTCGCAGTTGGATGGCGTCGAATAGACATTCCAGCTGCACTGATATTCAGTATTTGCCAACGTGAAGGATTTATTGGCAGTATTTGTCTCACCGTTGTATTGATATTTGTATCAATGTCTGCTCCCGTGGTAGTGGAGTTGTTATGGTTTGATGCATGGTAAATGTCGGAAATTCCAACCACGAGTTCAAGTTCACCATTTTTTTGAGATCGGCTGAAAATACGTTTAGGAATAATGCCCCAGTATTTGATAAGGTGTGTCAGCAAGCCTATAAAGTCGTTGCGATTACCATCTATTGGAATGCTGCCATCCTTAGGCCATTGATTGTTTAGTAAATTATTTAGGAGTTGATGAATCGTTCGCACCAAGTCTATTGTTTGCAATAGGATGTCTGTGCTTGGATTGGGAGCATCTTTTTGTTTGCTGTATGGAGTAGGCGGTTTGTTGGACTTCAGACTAATGATAAATGCGCCAGAAGTTGACTCTAGTGGTATTACTGCAGTAATTTGCGTTTTTCCAATATGGTGTGCCAGGAAGTCAGCGGCCAGCCTAATATCTTTTTGAGTTAGATGCTGGGGGTCTGATAGGTACATTAATAGTGCATGCACATAGGAGTTTTCAATCGAAAAATTAGGATATGGGAATAGCCCTACGTTGACGTTTTGAATGCCAAGTTGAACTGCACAAAAATACAGTTGATGTAAATCACCCCAAATATGTTCTGGTGGCGCCAAATATGTTTGGTAATGCACTAAAGCATGTTCGGCGATGGCATGCATGGCATGCTGTATTACATGCGCTGAAATTTTATTGGTGCCAATTTTGATTAATTTATTTTGCAGGTCTACTAATGCCAGTTTGTAGCCATACCCCAGTTCCAGCCATAGTGATTCGGCAGCAGCGGCAGCTACCTTTGCATTGTCGTGTAAAGGTAGTGCTGCATTACTGTAATCCACAGCTAGTGCTTGTGCCGTATTGATTAATAATGGGCGGTAGGCATCTAAAGCTTGAATCCTGTCGTTAGGAGAAACTTTTTGTCGATTCAGGATTTCCAACTCAATGTATAGATAGGATGCAATATCAAGTGGGTTTTGACCATCAATATTTGCTAGCAACTGACCGATTTTGCGCGGGTTAGTTTCCGCGATAATCATTGACGACGCTGTCGTCATAGGTAGGTTAAGATTTAGCGCCATTTTTAATTATTAGTCGCATTAAATATTGTTGCTTGATTGTACGGTAATGCTTATGGTAACGCTAGTACAATAATGTCTACTTAAATAGCAGTCTAACAGACTGTTTAATCTTTAATTTTTTGATGAAAATATATGAAAAACCTTTTAATCGGATGGTTGTTTGTATTGGCACTGTCTACAGGCATTCAGTCTTTTGCTACTGAAACTTTAGTCAGTAAAAACTTCTTATTGAAAGATACTACGGGAGTTAAACATCAATTATCCAATTATAAGGGGCGCTGGGTGTTGGTTAACTATTGGGCAACATGGTGTCCGCCCTGCCTTGAGGAGGTGCCTGACTTAGTGAATTTGTATGATCATCATAGAAAAAAAGATCTGATGGTGATTGGGGTGGTTTTTGATTATAAAAACGTGAAGGAAGTGACCGATTACATGGATGATATGTTGATGTCATATCCTGTTGTACTTGGTGATGATGCTGTTATTGCACAGATTGGGTCGGCAGAGGTGCTACCGACCACGTTTATCTATAATCCACAAGGTGTGTTAGTGAAAGTTAAGCGCGGTTTAATTACTAAGCAATATGTTGAGAGCATAATAGGAACTAGCAAAGACTAAATGCAGCGGTTAGTTTGCTAGTCAGTCAGATAGTTATATCGCTAAGAAGCATGAGCCCTTTGGGAAATCTAACCGTAATTTGATTAGTGAGGAACTGCTATGCTATTCCCAGCGCCATCAAGTACGTTAAGCTGATTCTCGTCAGCGAAGTGCATTAATTGTGCATAACCTTCTGGGTTCACTACTTTTAGTTTTAAATCTACAGCTAAACAGCGCACGCCATTGACCACTCTAGGTTTTAGGTATGGCGAGTATTTGAGTTTGCGGTCTTCGCCGAAGGTAGCATAAGTGCTGCACATACGGTCAACCCAATCGCTTGGTCTAAAAGGCTTTCCTGCTCGCGTGTTACCTTCAATGATAATTTCACCACTAACTGGCTTGATTGTTTGTTCTGTAGTCATCTGATTAATACCGTATATTGATTTGTCGTTAATTGAGCTGTAAGCAGCTTGAAATGTTTTGTGTATTATAACATTTCAAGCTGGAATGCTTGCTGTAGTCGCGGTGTTACTGCATGTACTCAAACACTTTAACGACTTTGGTTACGCCGCTGGTGTTGCGAGCAATATCTACAGCGGCATCGGCTTCAGCTTGAGTAACGTAACCCATTAGATAAACAACACTATTTTCAGTCACCACTTTTACATAGTTAGCTTGAAAGCGGTTCTCAGTGACGAATTGCGCTTTAATTTTGGAAGTTAAGTAAGTATCGTTTGCGCGTGAACTAATGGCTGTTTTTGGACTGATAGCCAGCTCATCTGTGATATTGCGTACACTGGCCGTCGCTTTTGCGATATTTTCGGCTTTAGATTTAGCTTCAATGTTGGGCACTTCGCCAGTTAGCAAAACATTTCCCTTGAAACTAGTAATGTTTACATGAGCAGTTTCACCAAGCGCATCAGCAATGTTTTTTGAAGCCTTTAGTTCGATATTTTCATCTTCAATATAGACACCAGAGGTGCGCCTATCTGCAGCAATCGCGCCTCCGGCCGCAGCCCCACCCACAACAACGGGAACGCACGCGGTTATTTGTGAGGCTAGCACTAGCGCTGTTAGTAAATTGAATGTTTGTTTCATGTTTAGATGAGGAAGATTCATTGTGGACATCCTTTGTGTATTGGTGTTAATGGAGTTGTTTGGTCGAGATTCGGTGATGGGTTTATTGTTGTGTATGACTAGAATGCGTTCTGTATCCATTCTATCGCGTTTATATTAGTTGATTGCATTAAAATTGCATCAAAGCGACAAGCAGAGTTGCCGTGCGTTTGTAAGTAAAGTTCTGCTGTGCGACTGAGTCTCTGCTGCTTTGCGTGATTGATGCTCATTGCTGCACCGCCAAAATTGGTGTTGCTACGTAGACGAACCTCAACAAAGACTAGCATTTGACCTTCACGCATAATCAAATCTATTTCACCATATTTACAGCGGAAATTCTTTTCTAGCAATATAAGGCCTTTTTGTTGCAAAAAAGTTGCAGCAATCTTTTCGGCAGTATTGCCCTGTTGCAAATGTTCTGGTTGAGATTTGTTTTTAAACACTATTGCTCTTGCACAATACCATTGTAAGTAAATTTTGCCATGGAGAGTTGGCGCTGGATTTTTCCAGTTTTATCAATTGAGAGCTTACCGGTTAAACCATTAACGATAAGCTCGCCATTGGCTAACTGTGTACTAGCTATTAATAGCTGTAGGTAGTCGGCACCTAAAGCAAAATAACGTAATAATTCATTTGAAGATATATTTGAGCTTGATTTGCGGTAGTCAGAGAATTTTTCATCATTTTTGTTTATTAAAAATGGGATGTCCACGAACCGAACGGCGTTGAGTGGGCTATTTAAGGCTTCGTCATTAGCAATTTCATTAAGGTTAGAGAAGGCTAAAACAGGCGTACTGATATCCAGATAGGGTCTGATGATGCGAGCATCGGTTGCGGATGTTGCAAGCAAGATCATATCGTTTGCTTGTTCAGAAATTTTTGTTTTTAAGTCTAATAAATTAGGATCGTCTGATTTTATGTTTGCGGCTAAAGTAATGACTCTAACATTAGCCTCGGGAGCATTTTCCAATGCGGCCTGAAAGCTTTTTACCATTAGGTTTGCTGCATCATCATTGGTGGCTATGATGGTAATGTGTTGCATGGCATTGCTGGAGGCAAATGCAGCAATGGTTTGTGCTTCGTCATTGATGGATAAGTCTGCGCCTTGCAAAATGCTATTGCTCCCCATCGCATCATCTTGCCATGTGATAGAGTTTTTATCTGAGGTGGACTCATTTAACGTCTGATGAAATAGAGGTGTCATGAAATATACGGCACCTTCACTTTTTGCGAGGCTCACTTGCTCTGCAATACTATCTTCAGTACCTAGGCTAGGGTAAGTTTTAATGACATTTAATAAGGCATATTTGTTTAATGCAGCTTGTAACCCATCATGAAAAGCATTTGCTTTGGGGGACAGCGGGTCAATATCTGGCGGTAAAATCAAGGCAATACTGCCATTCGATGGCAATGTGTATGTAGTCTTGCTTTGGTCGGTGTTTTTTTGTGCCATTAATTGCGTGATGAGTGTTTTTGAAAAGTCGCCGGCAACATGGTCTGGATAGCTAGCCGCCCAAGCATTGATGCTGGATATAACATCCTGATTTTTTGTTGCTAAACACAAATCAACCCAACCTTGTGCGGTGGTGTCCGCGCTTTCACCTCGCATGGTAATTAGGTCTTGCAATGAAAGGCTTGAGAGCAATTGCCAAATACGTCCATGGTTGCTGTTGATTGAAGATGTATCTTTTAAATAGGTTTCTCTACGCATGAGTTGATCTAGTGCATTGGGGATGTCACCCTGTTTTTCATAGGCTACACTTAAACTGGCATGCAAACTAGCGGCTGCGACTTTAGTCAGAGATTGATTCGATTGCAAAGGTAACAGTAACAAAAATGCGCGATCAAACTCGGACCTTTGAATGGCGATATTGCCTGCCAGCAGTTTTGCGTAAGGAGATGCTCGTGGAATTCTGGTTAAATTAAGCTCGGCCAACGGTAGTTTGGCTTGTTCCAAATATTGCTGGCCTTGTAAAAAGGCCTCTTCAGCACTGACTTTAATGACAGAATTTACAGTGTCGTTAGCTAAAGCTGTATTGTTGATAGAAACAATACTTAGAAAAATACAGCATAAACGCAGAAGAATGTGCTGCAGCATACGGGGATGACCCTGTAAAATGAGTGATACTGAAATTTTTAAGGCTGCTGCAATCTGTAGTAAGTGGCGCAAGAGATTCATGATGTATTTTTATTTAACCGTTTTAACTAGATAGCGACACCAACTGATGATGACGAATGGCCTATTATATGTGGTAGCTACGCCGATTGGAAATTTGGGTGATATTACCTTGCGCGCCTTGGAGGTGCTTAAATCTGTGGATGCTATTGCAGCTGAAGATACGCGCCACACCTCGGGTTTGCTGTCGCACTTTGGTATTTCAAAAAAACTGATTGCAGTGCATGAGCATAATGAGCATCAGTCCGCTGAGAAACTATTGATGCAACTAAATGCCGGTGAAAATATCGCATTGGTGACGGATGCTGGTACGCCAGGTATTAGTGACCCGGGTGCGGTAGTGGTTGATTTTGTACGCAAAGCAGGCATTAAAGTGGTGCCGATTCCGGGTGTGAGTGCGGTGATTACCGCGTTGTCGGCTTCTGGTATTGCACAAAATGGTTTTCTGTTTCACGGCTTTTTGCCCGCGAGCGGCGCTGCAAGGCGTAAAGCGCTAGATGCTTTAAAAGCGCAAGCCGTCACATTGGTTTTTTATGAAGCACCACACCGCATTGTAGAAAGTATTGTCGATATGACTAATGTGCTGGGTGCGGAACGCCGCATTACTATTGCACGTGAATTGACTAAAACCTTTGAGACGATTCATCGTTGCAACTTAGCGGATGCCGAGGCTTGGTTGCAGGCCGACAGCAACCAACAACGTGGTGAATTTGTATTGCTGGTTGAGGCTGCGGCCATCAAAGATGCTGATGAGATATCAGAAGATACGTTGCGCATATTAAAATTGTTGCTGGCTGATCTGCCGTTGAAGCAAGCTGTTAAGTTGGCAACAGAAATCACTGCTGAAAAGAAAAATGTGCTTTACGAACTTGCACTTAAATTAAAAACTGACCAATAAGTGAATGATATGAAAACAATTTCCCTTACTCGCCCAGACGATTGGCATTTACACCTAAGAGATGGTGCCGCATTAAAAGCAGTGTTGCCAGATACTGCACGACAGTTTGCACGCGCCATTGTCATGCCGAACTTGCGTCCACCTGTGACGACGACTGATTTGGCATTGGCTTATCGTCAGCGTATTTTAGATGCCTTGCCAAAAGGTATGCATTTTGAGCCGTTAATGACCTTGTATCTTACGGATAATACCTCTGCAGACGAGATAGTGCGCGCTAAGGCGAGTGGTCTTGTGCATGGGGTGAAGCTTTATCCAGCAGGTGCGACAACTAATTCGGATTCAGGTGTGACCAATTTAACGCATTGTGCCAAGGCATTAGAGGCTATGGAAAAACTGGGTATACCTTTGTTGGCACACGCTGAAGTGACCGATGCAGACATCGACGTGTTTGACCGTGAGCGTGTGTTCATTGAGCGCAATATGATCCCTTTGCTCAAGAACTTCCCAGCCTTAAAAGTCGTGTTTGAACACATTACCACTAAAGACGCCGCTGATTTTGTTTCGACCGCACCAGCTAACGTGGCGGCAACCATTACAGCGCATCATTTGTTGATGAATCGCAACGATATGTTCAAAGGCGGCATTCAGCCGCACCATTATTGTTTACCGATTTTGAAGCGTGAAGAGCATCGTGTGGCTTTGGTAAAAGCCGCGACTTCTGGAAATGCTAAATTCTTCTTAGGCACAGATAGCGCACCACATGCCAGATCAGCCAAAGAAACGGCTTGTGGCTGTGCCGGTATGTACACAGCACATACGGCAATTGAGTTGTATGCAGAGGCTTTTGAGACTGCGAATGCCTTGGATAAGTTAGAGGGTTTTGCCAGTTTCTACGGCGCAGATTTTTATGGCTTATCGCGCAATACCGAGCAAATCACGCTGACTCAAGAAAGTTGGCAAGTCCCTGAAAACTTACCGTTTGACAGCGATGCGTTAGTGCCTTTGCGTGCAGGGCAAAGTTTGCGTTGGAAATTGGTATAGAGATACCGTTGTAGTCGGCTTTAATCGGTAGGTTTTAATCATAAGTTGTCACGTAGGCTCGCTTCGGTCTAGTTGCCGCGAGGTTGTAGCGTATGTAATTGCTAGGAGACGTTAATGGATAGCCAAGATTTTGAGTTAATGATTCGTCAAGATGCTGAAGTCCAGAAGGTGTTTTTATCGACGTTGGAATGGCTGATTGCCGTGACAAATCGTTACTACAGCCCAATTGAATTTGGCTTGGTACATATTTCTTTCGGCCACCAGCATGACTTAGGTGAGGCTTATGGTGCGGTGGATGCAATCTGGCAGTTGGTAAAGTTCACCTCAACTTTCAAGAAGGCTTTTCGTAAAACAGATCTAGTGGCCAGAATCGGCATTGATTATTGGATTATTGTGCCTTACACCCCCGCCTCAGAAGGCATCTACGAGAAAGTGCTGGGAACTTTAAAGCTGGCTGAGCATGAAGGTTTGCAAGTGGTTGAGCGTAGAACGTCTATTTTTACGCTTTCTATTCTGTTGAAGAAATTAGAGAAAAGCTTAACGGAGCTCAATGCGCTAGAGTTTTTGGCACATCTGAAAGAAAATCGGGAAACGTACGCGAAGCATACGTTTGTATTGCCTCCGGCTCCACGTTCAGACCTAGCGGTATAGTTTATGTGTTTGAATATAATCAATCACGCTATCAGGCATTAAGTAGCGTACAGAGTGATGATTTTTAATGCTGTCGCGTATCGTGGTAGAAGAAATATCTAATGCAGTAATTTGCTGCATAGTCACCCAGCCCGACGGTGATTCATGTAGCTCGTCAGCATTTTCAGTGTAATGATTGTGCAAGAAAGTTTCCAAAACTTTGGGTAAGACTTCTTTATTGCTTGCCGTAAGCGGGCGTTGCACCAGCGCAATGTGGCAGAGTTGAATGATTTCCTGCCAGCGGTGCCATGTGTTGAATTTGGTGAAGGCATCGCTACCCATAAATAAGGTCAGACTCACTTCCTTACCAAACTCGTCACGTAAGCTTAGTAACGTATCTACGGTATAAGATGCCCCAGATCTAAGCAATTCGCGGTTATCCACAGTGAATGTTGGGTTGTTACTCACGCCTAGATGCACCATCGCAGCGCGGTGTTCTGCGCTAATTAAATCAGCAGATTTATGTGGCGGGTTTGCTGCAGGGATAAAGCGCACTTCGTCTAGATTCAGTGATTCAGCCAACTCTTGCGCCATACGTAAATGGCCGAAATGAATGGGGTTGAATGTACCACCCATCAGGCCAATTGCCGTTTGTGTTGCAGACTGCATCTACGCCCTGACTTGACCGTCGCCGAGCACAATATATTTCAGCGAAGTTAAGCCTTCCAAGCCCACAGGTCCACGTGCATGCAGTTTGTCCGTAGAAATGCCGATTTCTGCACCCAAGCCATATTCAAAGCCATCAGCAAAGCGTGTTGATGCGTTGACCATGACGCTGCTGGAATCCACTTCACGTAAGAATTTTCTGGCTTTGGTATAGTTCTCGGTCACAATCGCTTCGGTGTGTTGTGATGAATGTTGATTGATGTGTGCAATTGCCTCGTCCAATCCGTCTACGACTTTGCATGAAATAATGGCCGCTAAATATTCAGTGTAATAGTCTTCATAAGTGGCATGAACTGCTTGTGGCACAAGCGCACATGTTTCAGCGCAGCCGCGAATCTCAATGCCGTGCGCAGTGAGCATCTCAGCTAGTTTTGGCAGCATGTCATTAGCCACAGAACGCGCGATCAACATTGATTCTGCCGTGTTGCAGGTACCTAAGCGCTGTGTTTTGCTATTTTCTAAAATGCGCAATGCTTTATTAAAGTCGGCATCACTATCAATAAATACATGGCAATTGCCATCCAAATGTTTAATGACAGGAATGCGTGCGTCATTGGAGATGCGCTCAATCAAGCCTTTTCCACCACGTGGCACGATTACGTCCACATATTGTTTCATTGTGATGAGTTCGCCGACTGCGGCACGGTCTGTGGTTTCCACCACTTGCACTGCTGTTACAGGTAGGCTGGCGGCTTGTAAGCCTTCATGCACCAGTCTAGCCAGCGCTTGATTGCAGTTAAAGGCTTCGCTACCACCACGCAAAATTGCAGCATTGCCTGATTTGATACACAGGCCGGCAGCGTCAACCGTCACATTTGGCCTTGCCTCATAAATGATGCCAATCACACCTAAAGGCACACGCATTTTGCCAATCTGAATGCCGCTAGGTCTATATTTAAAGTCTGTCATTTCACCGATTGGGTCATTCAGGTTGGCAATCTGCGTTAAGCCTTCAGCCATGTTGTGAATGGATTTTTCGGTAATAGTCAGTCTGTCGAGCATGGCATCATCCATACCAGAGGCACGGGCAGCGTCTAGGTCGAGCTGATTGGCCGCGAGTAGTGCGGCTTTATCTCTTAAAATGGCATGAGCAATATGCTTGAGCGCATGGTTCTTTGTATTGCTGTCTGCGCTTGCCATATGCCGTGAAGCATCTCTGGCGGCGATACCAATGTTTTGCATGTAGTGTTGAATGTTCATGAGTCTTATCCTATCAGAGTCTTGAATCTGAATTTAAATTACCTGCCACGTACACGAGCCAGACCGAAGCAAAGTCTGGAAATTTCTAGCCAAGCATCTCCGAGCATCAAGCCTTTGGCGGTTTTATCAATGTCCGCCAGTTTCTGTAAGGCGGCTTCTAGTTGGCGCAGGCTGAGTCTTGCTAAAGCGCGTTTTACTAGCGATTGTTTATCGCCATAAATGCGTGCGCTGGTCATGGCATTGGTCACGTTTTCGCCGCGCATTTCAGCTTGTTTGATGCGTACCAAAGGTCGCAATGTCCACATCAGCGGATTCATGACGGCGACGGCTTGCTCACCTTCATCTTGCAGGCCTTGCAGAATGCGCACTGTGCGTGCAGCATCACCCGCCAGTACAGCTTCACCTAATTGAAAAGCATCGTAGCGTGATACGTTCAGCACAGCTTCGCGTACAGTTTCGTCTGACAACTCACCTTGTGGGTACAACAGCCCTAATTTTTGTACTTCCTGATTAGCTGCTAGTAAGTTGCCTTCAACTTGGTGTGCTAAAAAATCTAATGTCGCGGCACTGGTCTGTTGACCTTGTTGCGCAAGTCTATTAGCAATCCATTTTGGCAGGTGAGTCGCATCCACTTCGTCCAGAGTGATGGTGATGGCTTGTTTATCAAGCGCCCCAAACCAAACGCTATTTTTTGCTTCACGCTCTAAAGCTGGCAGAATAATGACTACTGTAGTATCTGGTATGGCTTGGTTAGCTAATATTTGCAGGGCTTTGCCACCTTCAACGCCAGGCTTGCCGTTGGGAATGTTGATTTCGAGTAAGCGACGGCTAGCAAACAGTGAAATAGATTGGCCGTAATTTTGAATCTGTTGCCAGTTGAAATTACGCTCTACTGTTAAGCTGGTACGTTCATCAAAACTTTGCGCACGTGCAGCAGCACGAATTGCATCCAGACATTCACGCTGAGCTAACGGCTCGTCTCCGACGAGTACATACAATGGATGTAAGCCTTGCTTGAGGTGTAATTCAAGTTGTGTTTGAGCTAAACGCATCGATGATTTGATTATTTCGCGGTCAGCTTGATGGCTGATAAGCGTCGTAATACCTCACGCACAGCGTCCTTGCGCATGTCGGAGTTTAACATCGCCTCTTCTTCAGCTTTGCCGAGCAATGCGCTATCGTTATACGAAAAGTCACGGCGTTGTTGTACGGTTTGTACCGTGCTCCAAATTGGATTGGCTGGTTCACGCGTTCTGAAACTGACACGATAGAAGAGCTCAAATTCTCGAACCACGCCGGTGCCGCTTAAAGACAAAATACGTTTTTCGTAGTTCTCACCTTGTACCTCAAGCAATAACTCTGCACCTTCGGGGCTATCTAATACCTGAATGCCGTTGGTTTCTAATGATTGTTTGAGGTCTCTCGAAATGCTGATGCCGCCACCTTGGATGTATAGTTTTTGGAATGGCAGGTTTGCTGCGCCACGCAATTGAAATCCGCATGCAGATAATATTAAAGAGCACATTAAAGCTAGCGATAATGATAGGTTTAATTGACGTGTGGCTATTGTGCGCAGGTTTTGCATGGTTTATCCCACAACTACATTGATAAGTTTATTTGGCACAACAATCACTTTGCGCACAGTCATATTCTCTTCAATGAATTTGAGTACACATGGTTGTTGTAATGCTAATTTTTCTAATGCTTCTTTTGACTCAGTTTTAGCAACGGTAATGCTACCACGTAGTTTTCCATTCACTTGAATTACATACTCAATGCTGTCTTGCAC
>DAIDAH010000180.1 GCA_027310735.1 Methylotenera sp.
TATTTGGGGGCATCGCCTATATGATGAGCAGCTCCCTTACCTTACCTTACTGGAGTTTTTAGGGGTACTTGCATCTAATATTGAAAATCCATTGATTTCATCTCCAACAGACCGCGTTCAGTATAGGCCGCAAAGACAAATAAGACTGCGTGGACTTTTATTTAACAATCCATATATTGATTCTATAAAAACAAAAAACCTATCCGATGATGACAAATGGAAAGATTGGAATGATCTTTTTTCTCAAGATGCAACTGGTTATGGTGATAATAATATGGATTATCTCCGCAATGTATTTTTGAGCTTTGATGATTTTGCAAAAGCTATTGAACTTCTTAGATCTTCAGGATTTGAAGCTACTAGTAATAAAAGATGGAGTTCAAAGTTTGTATTCCCATTTGGTCCAGACGCTTTATATGAAGATCTACGCATTGATGCGAATGGTGCTTCTAATGACCGAAGGTTCTTTGCTCGAACAGGAGAGATACTATATTTAATGTTAAGCAGAGCATCTAATGGTCCAGAGCTAGGTAAAGTATTAGTAGATCGTTTATTCAACTCTACATCACCAATGAATAGGCTTATCAGAGCTCTACAAGGTGAGCCTCAGCTAGCGCCAGACTCGCGCGAAGTAGGATATCTCCCTCACTCTAAACATAAGCGCTTTGATCAAATTTGCGATGACTGGCTATCTATACTCTCTAGAGATATGCCTGTATATGATGCACTAGAACATTTGACAACCAACGCGGGACTTAACCTTTTACTTTACTTTCTTGAGTGCGCTAAAACACAAGCTGGAGATGCAGAACCTGTCGAAATTATCTGTGAAATCATTTCTCGTGAACGTACTAAGGTAAGAGCATTATCTTGTAACTCATATCAAGAAAATCAAGCATTATCCTATAGAGCCATCCGCGTTGCAGTTGAAAGCATAAAATTAACAGAACAATGGGAATCTGCCTTAAAAACTGAAGATCCAGATGGAGAATGCTCAAAAATACTATATGAGCGGTTTCAATGGCCTTCCCCAGTTGGTGATGATGAGGAGGATTATTCAGGCAGCTCGGGAGAGATCTTAGTACAGAAACTTGTAGAAAAAGCAGAGTCTCGGCACTCGCAACACTTTGGTAAAATACACTCTACATGGTCGCGTGCTATAGGTCTTAGCTCAAGACGTTTGTCTCGAAGAATACGGTATGCCCCAAACGATCTACTTTTAAAGACTATGGTTATTACAATTGTCGAGGATCAAATGCAGTTTGATGAGTTTCTAAATGAAGTTCACAAAAGATATGGTCTTGTAATTGGTGACGCTGAGGGAGCTCATCTAGTTAAAAATAAGCAAGTTGACCAAGAAGCCCTAAGTGACAACAGAGGTAATCTTGAAACACGTCTAGTTGGTTTAGGCCTACTAAGAAGACTTTCAGACTCATGTTCCTTTGTTGAAAATCCATTTAGTTCCAAGAAAGAAATTTAATGTTAACGAATCGAATTATAGGTCGTGTTGGTGCAACCGTTCTCCAAGAAAGGTTAGCAGATACAAGGCAGAATGATGGTAGTGAAGCGGACTCAGCAGCCCTCTTCCGCTTAGATAAATTGAGTTCAGAACAAATTGCTTCAATAGTAAGAGAAGTTCTAGCCAACGTTGAGTTAGCTTCAAAAATTGACTTAAGAATCCCACTAGCATTAGTGGAAGACGAAAACCTTCCAGAAGAAACACTGACTTCTCAAAATGCAGGTGCAGTTAGGAATGCAGGTACAACTAAGGTAGCATTGCTTACAGCAAACGGAAATGAACATAACCTTTCTGACACTCTTGGTCACGTTTCACCCCTTGGAGCAAGAGAGCTGCGTGCCAACGAGCAAGCCTGGGTCGATGCAACATGTCATGTCGCTGGAATTTCTCCAACATTAGATGATCGCTTAGTATTTAAAGCTGCTTTAAATGGGCTGATTGGGGCATCTGACTTATCACTAAATCAACTAGGAGATTATTGTGGAATGGTTAGCAAAGCTTCAACTTCTCATGGCCTTCCAATAAGAGATGCACTTGGATGGGCTTTACCATGTGTAGGGCTACCTCGCGATACATCTTTTTTCTTAAACTCAAAAACCTATGGAAATTCTGTAAGCCCTTGGCGAAAAGCATTTGAAAAGCTGATTACAAATCGATCCCCACTTCTCTCTAGAATGAAACCGAATGGACAGCCTCTAGATATAGATGAAATGCGCTTAAGGCTTGAAGAAAATTTAGATGAAATTGAAGATCAAATAAGGGTTTTACTTGACGCGTTTATTAATGCTCCACAAGGTGATGATCAGGCTGCGCTAGAAATTTCTTTATTAGAATGGGAAAGAGATGGTGTTCATCTCATCTTTGATAAGCCAAGAGAGCGTCAACAAGGACTGGCAGACTCAACCATTAATTTTTTTGAAAATGATTGCGAAGATCAAGATGTACTTATAGAAATATGGCGTAAACATTTAGAAGACTTAAAATCTCGAGAACGTCAGTCAGATTGGAACGATGACGATGAAACATTTTTCGAGCTGCACCGGAGATATATAGAACAAGATACCGGCTTACATTCCCGTTGGGAAAAAGTAATTTACGGCAAGCCCATCGAGTGCTTCGATTTCCTTGAAGGCCTCACGAGCGTAACCCATAGACTTGTTGGCGCTGCAGGCGAGTCTAATGGGCAAAGACACTTACGAATAACAGTATCAAAGGGACGTAAAGAGTGGCGCGAACGTTTCAATCATGACGTAGGATCATTCTTTTCCTCAATGTATCGAGGGATCAAAGAATTAATGGGTGAAAAAATTGAATGGCGCATCGAGAAAATGGGAACTCGCAATTTACCAGATCCCCTTTTTAATTATATGGATTATTTCGCAGAAGAGAAGAAAATATCAGGCAATAAACTAAAACCCTCTACTTCTATTGCTAAAACTTCAGTTCAAATAAAATTTGAAGTGGCTCTGATAGAAACTCAAGGAGACAACGAATTTACTCTAGAAAAAACACAGCTACTATGGATATATAGACATGAGTCTATAGGCCTTTCTCTAGTAGCCGACATGAAAAGACTTTATGAAAAAGGATCTATTGGCCATACAGAAGTACCAAGACGGTTAGTAAGTAAAAAAGGTGGTATGCAAAGCATTTCATTACTGGATACAGGTACTCTAGAAGCGACGTTCTCAAGAGATGCAGGCTCTTTAGTTAAAGCCTCAAGTAAGCTTACTAATGTCAGTAATGATATAAAACGTAGAATGGATGAACTTGCTTCCGAAGGTAGAATTTCGATTGAACAACGAAAAGAGCTAGATGCTGCTTGGGACAACTTTAAAGAAGATTATGTTCTCGCAATGAATGACTTTATCAAAATTGGACTGCATGGAGAAGCTGTTTTGCGCCAGGCAGAATCATTTGGTAGGTTATTAAAGACATTATTAACACATGCAAGAGGTGATATATGTCGTTCCAAATTAGTGTCTGAGATACTTGCTATAGGTACGGTAAGAATCACCGGTGACCAGCCTAGCCTTATAATTCCTCCTTGGCACCCAGAGAGAATGAAGGCTCTTGCGGTAAAAAACAGACGGGTAGCAGGACTAATAAATCATATACTAAGTAATAAGAAAGTTCTTTTTGGTGACCGTGGAATTTTCTTTAAAGAGTTTTCAGATGAACTTGCTCATCCTTTCTACCCGGAAATTGCAGTTACACAACGCAATGGCACACCTATCCTCGTTTCAGAAAGCAGTACAATCAATGGATACAGCCTTCTCGAGAGACCAATACGGGATAATGAAGACTCACTCACAGATGTGAACCCTCATTCTGCCGCAAAACAGGTCCGTGAATTGATGGAGCGCTACGTTAGTTTACAGCCACATGAAGCAAGTAATCTGAGTATATTACTTTATAACGCAGATGCCGCAGAGCTCCCGCTTGCTGTAGTACGTGAACTCACCAACATGCAAACGGAATCTGAGCATCAATGTAATATTTCGGTTCGTCACAGAGACCCGGCCAAACTTCGTAGAATTTATACTGAATTAATTTCAAATGCGGGAGACGAACCTAATCTGCCAATTATTAGTGATACATCAGAAAACTTCATCTCAAAGTTACGCATTTCTGTTATACAACCCTCATCAATTCCATCTAGATCAAACGTTGGATTTAAAGCCTTTGACGTAGCATTCCTTCATGATGTAGTTTCAAGAACAGCATCTGTCGAGTGGATTCCAGTAGCCTGGACAAACCAAAGATCAAGCCTTGAACATGCTCCTTCAAGGTGGTCATATAAAAGTGTATCTGGAGAAAATGAATTAAAATCAACCACCTTCCTTACATGCCCAAGACAGACGTCTTCAGGTTGGGCGTATGTTGGTGCGGTTGGTGCTGTAGTTCGTCAATTAGACTCTCCACCCGATTCATTTTTTTTACCGGCGAGACAGATATCGCTTCAAAATGCAATATTAAAATCGACTCTTGATGATGTACATGCTATGGCAGAATGGGTTGCTACCTACGATGAACTTCTAGATAAACGTCAATTGCAATCTAACGGAATTACAGTTGTTCGTTACCGTCGTGCTTCAACAAATGGTAGAAATATGATTGTTAGTTCAACTTCAGAACTTCGTCTATTAGGAGTTCTAGTGCGCCGTAGGTTAGGAGAGTTAGGTCTACCTCTTGTCACTACTGAAATCTCAGAAGTGGCTGATAGAATTAAGAAGGATGCTCTATCAATTTCAGGGAATATTGTATTGCGCGCTGCAAAGCGAGGGGTCTCAGCAGGAGAAATGATAGGCTTAGTAATGAGCCGGCACATAATTGAGCAAGAATTTAGGTCGATCATTGGTTCTGGTCAACGGCAGTTTTTTAACGTTTTCTTCTTACTTGATGACTATGCAGATTGGCTCTCTCAAAAAGAAAGTCGTATTGCAGATATTCTTGGATTATGTGTTGAGGAGTGCGAAGAAGGCGTTAAACTTCACATAGCTGTTATCGAATCTAAATATGTATCATATTCTGGAAAAGCTGAAGCGGCTCGCTCATCTAAAGCTCAGCTTATGGCGACTCTTACAACGTTCAGAGAAGCTTTATTTGGAGATCCTGGGCGCCTTGATAGAGATGTTTGGCTCTCTAGGTTAGCAGATTTACTTTTGGATGCTGACATTCCAGTTGGCTGCTCTGCATTACTAGAACGAGCAAGAGCAAGCTTAAGAGATGGAGAAGCACTAATATCATTAAGAGGCTACTCTCATATTTTTGTTCATTCAAATGAACCTACTTCTAACTCATTAAAGTCTGAGCAACTTTTAATTGAAGAGGTTGAAGGCGTTGAAGCATGGCAAGAGTTTTTTGAACGACAAGACCTTCGCAATCTAGTCGAATCTTACTTCAAAAACAATGACTCTTCATTAATTCGGTCTGAACTAGGGCCTGCACGCCCATGGTTATCAGCCAAAACTATGCTCCCAGCCCAGCGTGTTGCAT